>MVQK01000184.1 GCA_002067515.1 Pelotomaculum sp. PtaB.Bin013
GTTTTCTGAGCGGTATGACCAATGAACTCACCTACCAGATCAGCCCTTTCGACTTCAACAAGATGACCTTTCGGCAACACGCCAACCTCTCTGAACAGCTTGCCCAGTATCCTGGCCACAGTAGTTTTGCCGGTGCCGGGGTTGCCCTTGAAAATCATGTGCAACACAAGCGGCTCGGCAGCCAGCTTTTCTTTCTGTCTCCGCCTCTGGATCTCCACAAACGCGTAAATTTCTTCTATTAATTTTTTCACTTCATGCAGACCAACCAGATTATACAGTTCCCGCATAATATCGCCGGCGTTCTGTTGAAGACACTGTTCCTCTCCGGTATGTGCGGCCTTGACGGCAGCCTGCAGACTCAGGACGTTTTTTTTCCTGTTCCGGCTGCCGTTACCCATGCCCCCTCCAAGCTCCCGGATGTCCCATTTTTTTACCTTCACCGTAATTCAGCCACCTCTCGGGCTTTATCATTAACATTATACGCCCGAACCGGACTATTACGACCAAAAAAACAGGCCCCTCTTAAGAGGAGCCGTTTTGTTTACCCAACGTGATTTTAATAAGCGCTCTTTGTATCTGTAAAAGTGGTATTTACAGGTTTAAGGGGTTCAACCGTAGAGATGGCGTGTTTATAAACCATTTTCTGTTTTCCGTCACTTTCCAGGATTACTGTAAAGTTATCAAAGCCCCTTACCATGCCTTTCAGCTGAAAACCATTGACGAGGAAAATGGTAACGGGGATATTCTCCTTCCTACATTGGTTTAAAAAAGCGTCTTGTAGGTTAATTTGTGGTTTAGTCATAGGAGATCCCTCCGTTGGAATATTTTTCTTATATGTTTCTATTTCTATAAATCTTAAAATACTCCTTCAATATTTCTGATAATTTCTTGAACAGCCGACTGCAGTCCCATGGGAGGATCCACTGCCAGCCACTTGATCCGCCCGTCGCGGCGGAACCAGGTCAGTTGTCTTTTGGCGAAACGCCTGGTATTCCTTTTCAACAATTCAACAGCTTCCGGTAAAGACAATTCCCCTGCCAGATGAGCAACTATCTCTTTATATCCTAATCCCTGCATTGAAGTAAGCCCGGGGCTGTATCCCGCGTTAAGAAGTCCGCGCACTTCATCCACCAGTCCCGCTCCAATCATTGCTTCCACTCTTTGCTCAATCCGCCGGTAAAGTTCCCCCCTGGCCATTGTTAAACCAATAAAAACTAAATTATATAACGGCTCAGCACATTTTTCCATTTTCCAGTAGCTGGAAAGGGGCTTTCCTGTGAGATAATATACTTCCAACGCGCGGATTACCCGCCTCACATCCCTGGGATGCAGTTTAGCCGCGGATTGCCTGTCGACTTCGGCCAGGCGAAGGTGAAGCGATTCGCAACCATTGTTTTGGGCTTCGCTTAACAGCTTTGCCCGCAATGATTCATCGCGGCATGCTCCGGTAAAGTCGTAATGATCGATGACAGATCTGATATAAAGCCCGGTGCCGCCGGTGAGAACAGGTAACCTGCCCCTGGCCTGGATATCCGCAATTACCTCCCTGGCTCGTTCTTGATATATCGCCACACTATAATCCTGATCGGGATCTACGATATTAATCAGGTGATGTGGTACACCGCGCATTACTTCTTTCGTTGGTTTCGCGGTACCGATATCCATCTGCCGGTAAACCAGCATTGAGTCCGCTGAAACAATTTCTCCGCCGATTGCCCCGGCCACATGTACCGCCACTTCGCTCTTTCCGGTCGCCGTCGGCCCGGCAATGACCAACAGGGGCGGCAGATAATTTTTATTCTCACACATATTATAGACCCTGACAGTTTATTACCCCGTATACTACTGGGGCATACCTCCCCCCCTGTATTTTTTCAAAACCCAAGCGCCCGAATTCCGCGCTGCCCCGCCTTTCTTTGACCACCACCCGTTTGTTCGCTATTTTTACGGCGAGGTTGATTGTTTCCCGGTCAAGCGGTTCGGGATCAGCCAGGGCGCGTAAGTTGTTTATGGCCGGTGACCGCCGTCCGGGCAGGCGGAACATAGGGTCGAAATATATAACGTCGAAACTGCCTGCCGGCAGCGTCCGCAGGTAATCACGGTGATCCGCCTGAACAACCTCCACTCTTCGCATGGCGGTGAAAGTGTCCCCGTCAGCTACCGGGTAAGATGCAAGACCGGATTTAACAAGATAAGCTATGACCGGTGAATTCTCCAACCCGACAACCCGGCCGCTATTGCCGACAGTATAGCTCGCTACAATGGCGTCTGTCCCCAGACCCAATGTACAATCCAAAACACTGTTACCCGGCTTGATGGACATGGCGTCAATCATCTGGTCAGTTTTCCCATTTTTTAGTTCGTTTATACGCGGCCCGGCGATACCCGGGTGGAAAAAAAATTCCCCTGCGCGGGACACAAATGATACTTTCTTCGATTTAACAACCACCATCCCTTCCACACCGAGCTCCGCTGACAAAGCCTCTATCGACCGGTCGTTCCTTTCCACATAACGGGTTTCCAGTTCCCCGGCTATCTGTTTGGCGTATTCCACCAAAACCGGTTTCACTCTATGAGACGTCGTGACAGCAAATCCGAGTGATTTCATTATACTACCTCTTAAAGCGTGTTTCCAGATCACGGTTGGAGAGGTGAATAATAGTAGGCCTGCCGTGGGGACAGGTAAATGGATTTTCCGCGCGGGCCAACCTTTTCAGCAACGCTTCCATTGCGCCAAACGGCATTTTTTCCCCGGCTTTGATCGCTCCCTTGCAAGCAATCGAGGAAGCAAGCCGTTTAAAAAAATCAGCCTGGTCAGGAACAGAACCTTTTCCATTGAAGAAATCAACCATGTCCAGGAATAGCTCTTTCTCCCGGCCTGCCGGCAAATAGGACGGCACTCCCCTGAGCAAGAACGTGTCGCCGCCGAAATGTTCAATTACAAAACCCGTTTCGGCAAACCGGGGCAGCAGATCGATGACGATCGAAGCCTCGCTGTGTTCAAGCTCCAGCGTTTCCGGGACAAGAAGACATTGACTGGGATAATTGCCCTGACCGGCCAGGCATTCCTCATATAGAACCCTCTCATGGGCGGCATGCTGGTCAATGATATAAAGACCATCTTCTCCCCCTGCTAGAATATACGTCGGAAGCAACTGGGCAAGCGGGTGAAGAATGGGAAATTTTTTATCTTCAACAGTATCTTCGAGAAACTTATATCTTTCCGCTGGAATAACGGTTTTATCAGGCAAAATGCTTGCAACCGGACTTCCGGTCGCAACTGTATCAACCGGTTCCGGATTGACGGCTGATTGATCTTGCTCCGGCTCCGGTGAAAATATCGCCGGAACCTGCATGAAAATACTTTTGCCCGGTTCCTTATAATGATACCGGTTACCTCGTTCAGCAATCGCGGCAGGTATAACCGGATCCCCGCGCAACACATTCCTGAGCGCGCCGGCAACCATGGAGGAGACTCTTTTTTCTTCCAGCAGGCGCACTTCCAGCTTTGCCGGGTGCACATTGACATCCAGCTGCTCCGGCGCCACGGTTAAAGATAAAACAGCTACAGGCCTGCGCCCTTGAGGCAGCAAGCCACGGTAAGCATCTTCAATTGCCGTGACAACAGCCGGACAGCGCACATAACGGCCGTTGACAATGATAGTCAGGTGGCTGCGGTTACTACGGCTCAGTGAAGGCTTTCCGGCATAAGCGTCAAGGCTAAGCTCCCCATCCGCGGCACTCACCGCAATCATTTCCTTGCCTTGCCCCGGGCCATAAACAGCTGTCACAGCATCAATCAGTCTGCCGGTGCCTGGTGTATAAAAAACACGCTTGCCATGGGTCAACAATTCGAAACGGACACCAGGCCTGGCCAGAGCCATTTTCGACACCAGTTCCCCACACAACGCGCCTTCAGCGGAAGGGTTTTTCATCGTTTTGCGTCTGGCCGGCGTGTTATAAAACAAATCATTTACTTCAACAGTAGTACCCGGCGCACACCCGGCCGGACTTACAGCGGCAAGTGAACCTGCCTGCAATTCAGCGCGCGTCCCTGTTATTGAGCCGGGTACGCGGGTAGTCATGGCCACCTTGGCTACCGCAGCTATGCTGGGCAGCGCCTCCCCCCGGAAACCAAGCGTGTTCACCCGGCGCAAGTCAGCAGCGCTTTTGATCTTGCTGGTGGCATGACGCAGGAAAGCCAGCTGAACGTCTTCCGCCGTCATTCCGCAGCCGTTGTCGGAAACAGTGATTCTGCCCAGGCCGCCCTCCGCCAGGTCTATGGTAATCCTGGAGGCGCCCGCGTCCAGGGCGTTTTCCACCAGCTCTTTTACTGCCGAAACCGGCCTTTCAACCACTTCACCGGCAGCAATCTGGCCGGCTGTAAATTCATCCAGGATAATTATGGCTGCCAATACCGCACCCCGCCAACTCTAAAAACATAGCAAAAACAGGCAGTTTTATGAACCTGCTGTCATTATAACACGAGCTGAAGCGATTCAAAAGAAAAACCCTGGAAAGGAAGATTGATTGTTAGTAATAACGCTGATAAAATAATAAAGTAAGAAATTATTACTGAGGACGTGTCAATATGGATGAATTTTTCATTGCCAGAATAACCACGAAGGGACAGGTTACTGTCCCCATCGAATTGAGAAAAGTGCTAAACGTTAAGGAAGGTGATTACATCCTTTTCGAAAAAAAAGGCCCCCGCGTGGAAATAAAGAAAGTGCTGCCACCGAATGATTTTGAAGATTTTGCAAAACCTATCAGGGAAAGATTTCAGAGGGAAGGGATAACTCCCGATGATATCGAAGCAGCCATTAAATGGGCTCGGAGTGCTCAGGGAGAAAGCAAGAAATGAGAATTACCGTTGATACGAATGTTCTCGTTTCCGCGCTGGGATGGAACGGTACGGAAGCGGCTATTATTGAAATGGTTTTGGATT
>MVQK01000185.1 GCA_002067515.1 Pelotomaculum sp. PtaB.Bin013
CTTCTGCGGCTGGTCGCTGTCATCGGACTTGAGCACTTTGAAGGTTTACTTTGACAAACAAGCGAGCACCGGCGATATTAATGCGAGCATGTTTACCGTCAAAGACGACGTAACTGATGAAGTCTACGGATTCACAATGAGCTACAACAGCGGAACCGGTTATAGCGGCATTGCAGACAGCGCTATGAACAAGGGCACCACCGTGACCCTGTCTCTCACCAATGCGCTGAAATATGACAGGCTGTACAAGGTGACCATCAGCAATTTGCTCAGGGATAATAACGGCATCAGCCTGGGCAACTACAAAAATAGAAGGGACTTGACTTTCAAAATCAGGACTCCCCGGTCGGCATCGGACGGTAGCTACAGCGCCGCACCGGTTGTCACCTACACCATCCCCAACACGACGAGTAACGACACATACGCAGCCTACGAAGACAACCTGGGCGCCATTTTTGACCGGCCCCTCGACGCCACCTTCGTGGCCAACGACCTGCTGGATACCACCGATGCCGTGTACGGCATGACTTCGAACTATACCAGGAACGGCGTGGCCGTGGTCTATGACTCCGTTATCGACGCGTCCTATGTGACAGGCGCCGAGAACTACAAAGCGTTCGGCAACCAGGCCAACACCTACTTCTTCTTCCCCGAGTGCGTCAACTCCAACAGCTACGCCATCTACAACCGGGTTTATGACGCCGGCAGCAAGAAGTACACCCTGTCCATACCGAGCGTCCAGGACGTGTACGGCACCTGGTGGACTATAAACAGTTCGGTGACTTTCGAAACAGTCGACAGCGACCTCCCCGGCTGGATGGAAAGCGCGCCGGTTGATAATGGTAGTAGTGACGGAATATTAAGAATTACCTGGGACGCCCCACCTGCCAGTTATGGCGCCACCCCTAGCGGGTATAACGTATACGTGTCAGATAGTGAATATGCACAGTATACTTTATTAAACACAGAAGGGCTGATAACGTCGGGAACTAGTTATTCAAAAGACGTCGGGGCAGGCGATTACTATGTCCGTGTCGTACCTGTGAAGAACAACATTGTGAATGGAAGCTACCCCGGTTCGTCAGGGTTCTCCAGGGTGGTTCTTGTTACTGTTACTCCCTAGATAATGCTTGATATAATTGTTTTTTCAGCCCCGGCCTTATGGCCGGGTTTTTTTTGGCTCTATCGGGATAATTTTCTGTACAAGCAGGAAATTGTTGCTCGATATAGAATAACAGTTGATTATATAAGTAACCAGTTTCAACTTAATACAACTACCCGAGTCTACCCGCCTGTGGCTATCTGGCACATTATCTTTGGCATTAAGGGCTATGGCGGCTGACCGACAGGGTATGCCTTGAAAAGGGTATGCCTCCCAGTGCGGAAAGGGTTTAGTGCCTGCTATCTTAATAGCCGTGTGCGTTTTCCGCACACGGCTGTTTTTATTTGTTTGCAGGCTATTGGCTTAGTATTTTTAAGCCCAGCGGTAAAATGTCAAGCACCATTTTCGAGGAAACTGGAAAAATTTTTGTCCTAAAAAGGCAAAAAAGGCAATAACAAACCATCCCCAGATATTCAACTGGTAATAACTGGGCATCAAGAAGGCGGCCACTTAAAGGAGGCGATCAACCACCCCTCTTTCTAGGAATATATAGCTGGTTCGTGCGCAGCAAAGCATAAACCAGCCGGACCAGTTTTCTGGCGGTTAAGACGAGTGCTCTCTTATGTTTATGAGTATGGGCTTCATCGTACTTGACGCGGTAGAACTCAGCGTATTCCCGATCATGCACCCTTATCAGGTTGGCTGACTCTACCAGGTAGTAGCGCAAGTACTTATTGCCTGAGCGGACACGTTTAATGTCTTCGGTTTTCCACTCGCCGGACTGCTGTTCGTTCCATACCAGGCCGGCAAACTTGGCCAATGCCTTGTATATTACGTCTGCTGGCCCTGAGAGGCAGGACTAGGGAATGTAGGGGCTTGTGAATTGCACGAGATACCCAGAGAGCCATGATAGGGTTGCTTCAGGAGCAGAGGGCAGGCCAACGCTTACGGAGGAAAATATTGTTAATAAAGTTCAAATCTCTAAGTAAGCTTAAACCTGCATGGTAAATAACTACTAATATGTTTATGAATGCTACGAATATCAATCTAATTAATAACTTGGGCAAAATGAAAAAGGCTGAAAAAAGAAGAAATCAAGAGCTAGAGACACAAATATTGAGATAGACACAAATATTGAGATAGGGGGCGGTAAGTGGGTAGATCACCCAGGATAAATTTTTTCAAAAAGGCTGATAAATGGAGTTATTTAAAGAATGACTCCAAAAAATTGAGATAGGGGGTGATAGATGATTAAACCCTGCCGCAGATACCGGATTTTAACAGGTGCGATTTGCTCAGAAAAGTCGCTGATAAGTATCTGCAAGCCGTCCGGACAGTTTTACCGGAGGGCGAAATCATATGAAATGAGGTGAAAGATATTTTGCGTTTCAAAACTACTGTTTTCAGTCTAGTAACCATGGCCCTGTTATGCCTGAGCTTGACGTTTACTCTGTCCGCCGGTGCTGAAACAGGAGTTGCCGGCGGGGTTGCCCCGAAAGTGCAGGCCCAGATGGCCTCGGTCCAGGTTCCTTTCGTGTCTAACGAGGGCCTGATTAACGACGCACAGGTGAAGTATTACGCCAAAACCTTCGCCGGCACGGTCTTTGTCACCGGAGATGGCATCGGCTACTCCTTGCCCAATGGTGAAGAAGGCGGCTGGGTGGTAAAAGAGGAGTTTGCCGGTGGCAAGGCACTGGCGCCGGCCCCGGCGGGCGCACCCGGCGCCCCGGTCAACTACTACCTCGGGCAGGTGGAGAAGCACCTTTCCTCCTACCAGGAGATAACCCTGGGCGAGGTCTATGACAAGATCAACGTAAACCTCCGGGCCTACGGGAACAACGTGGAGAAGATCTTCACCGTAGCCCCCGGCGGTGACCTGGCTAAAATCGCCCTGAAAGTGTCCGGCACGGACAAGCTCTCAGTCAATGACCGGAGCGAGCTGGAACTGGCCACCGGTTTTGGTACGGTCAAGATGACCCGACCCGTGGCCTACCAGGTCATCGGCGGTAAGCGGGTTGACGTGGATGTCGCCTATACGGTAAATGGCGACAGCTATGGCTTTAAGGTGGGTCAGTATGACCACGCTTATCCCCTGGTGATCGACCCCCTGCTGGCCTCCACCTTCCTCGGGGGCAACAACGCCGACTCCGCGCTCGACATGTCCCTCGACGCCGCTGGTAATGTCTACGTTGCGGGATATACGAAATCGGCAAACTTCCCCACCGTCGCGGGGGCTTTCAGTGTCACGTATAACAACACCAACAAGTACGATGTCTGCGTGGCCAAGCTGAGCGGCGACCTCACCCGGCTTCTCGCTGCCACCTTCCTCATCGGTAGTGATGACGATTTTGCGACTGCCATCACTCTGGACGGCTACGGCTACGTCTATTTGTTCGGTTATACAAAGTCCGCGAACTTCTATACCACTGTAACGTCCCATACCAGCGGCGCTAACAACGACTTTTTTGTGGCTAAACTGGACTGTGTCCACCTGGACCTGACCGCCTCCACCTGCTTCGGGGGGTCTCTCGATGAATATGCTTCGTACAGCATAGCTCTCGACCCCTCCAGCCCCGATCCCGCCAATAAAAACCTCTTCGTGGTTGGATATACCAAATCAACAACTGGATTAAATCCAAACGGGTGCCAGACATCTTTTGGTGGAGGCGCTCAAGACGGTCTGATAGTAAAATTTAACAGCAGCCTCCAGTTGCAGGCTTCCACCTATTTCGGCGGTAGCGGCAGCGATACAGCTCAATGCGTTGCGGTGGACCAGAACGGAAATGTCTATGTCGGCGGAACAACCACGGCAGCAATTTCGGCAATTGAAAATAATACCGACGCTTTAAAACATTCATATGACAAAGAGACAGCAGGTAATAAACTGGGATTTGTTATTGAGCTGGACAATAACCTGTCCGGGAGCTCACCCGGGGTCCCCATTAAGTCAACCTACCTGGGCGGCCAAAAAGGCGCCGAATCATTTTATAAAATGGCTGTCGACACCGGGGGCAATGTCGTTGTAACCGGTACCACGACTGGCAGCGACTTTCAGGTAACTGCAAATGCCTACCGTGCAGGTCCGACATCAAGTCAAGACGGTTTTGTGACCAAACTCAAAAGCGACCTGACCGGTGACTCGAATCATAAGCCGGTGGCCTCCACCTGTTTCGGCGGCAGTGGGAATGACACTCCCAGATCTTTAGCCATCGACTCCGGCGGCAATGTTTATATAGCCGGTTTTACACCTTCGTCCGACTTTCCCTTTACTCCGGGAGCGTACCAGGAAAGTTCAGGCGGGGGCGCCAATGATGCTTTCGTAATAAAGTTCAATAGCAACCTGACCGGCAGCCCGGTCGGTGCTCCGGATTCCAAACCGGAGGCCTCCACCTATTTTGGCAAGTCAAATGATGATAAAGCAGTCGCCCTTGCATTAAGAGCAGGCAATGTCTATTTATTCGGTACAACTGGTGCAACTACTCCAACTACTCCATTCGACTTCACCGTGACCTCAAATGTTTACCAGAACACGTATGGCGGCGGTACAACCGACTTCTTCGTGGCCAAGCTGACCGGCGACCTGTCCCTGGCAGCGACGGCGGACACCGCCGCGCCCACCTGGCCGGCCGGCAGCCTGGTGGAATCCAACGTCGGCGAGACCGGCCTGACCCTGACCTGGAATGGCGACTACGACAATGTCGGGGTGACGGGATACAATCTCTACATCTATCAGGATGCGGGCATGACCAGCCTGCTGGCCACCATATCCGTGACGGAGGCCACCTATATAGTGACCGGCCTGACTCCCGGCACCGCCTACACCTTCAAGGTAGAGGCGGG
>MVQK01000186.1 GCA_002067515.1 Pelotomaculum sp. PtaB.Bin013
GCGGTTGGTTCTGGTGGATACCAAGTCTCCCGGAAGGCTGGCCAATATGGCTGTTATTCTTAAGAAGCCGGGTGTTGAAATACATATTTACGATCACCACCCGAGAGAAGCCGGTGACGTATCGGGTACGGTCGAAGTGGTGGAAATGGTCGGGGCCGCAACCACCTTGCTGGTGGAAAAGATTAGGGAGCGGGGACTGGAGATTACACCGCTGGAAGCGACTATACTCGCTCTTGGTATTTACCAGGATACCGGTTCACTGGTCTATTCCGGCACAACAGCCAGAGACGCGGACGCGGTAGCCTACTTGCTCTCTAACGGCGCGAACCTGGCTGTTGTGGCGGAATTCCTAGACCGGCCGTTTACTGTTGACCAGCGCATACTCTTGAGAGATCTGCTATCTTCGGCGGAACATATTCAAGTCAACGGGATGAAATTATTAATCGCCAAAGGGAATGTTGATGAATTTGTTGGCGGACTCGCCGCCTTAACCCATAAACTTGCTGAATTTGACCGGCCGGACGCGGTTTTTACCGTGGTGGAGATGGATGACCGGGTCCATATAGTCGCCCGGAGCAGTGTGCCGGAAGTAAATGTTAGAGAAATACTGGGCATCCTAGGCGGCCGGGGCCATAACGCCGCAGCTTCGGCCTCAATAAAAAAAGCTAGTGTGGAAGACGTGACCGGTAAGCTATTGGATGCTATCCATTTAAAAGTAAGGCCGCCGGTTACAGCGTCAGCTATTATGAACAGCCCGGTCAAGACAATTACACCTGAAACGGTTATTAATGAAGCGGAAAAAGTTATGCTGCGCTACGGTCATACCGGCTTGCCGGTAGTAGAAAACGGCCGCATGGTAGGAATCATCTCCCGTCGCGATGTGGAAAAAGCGGCTCATCATGGTCTGGGGCACGCCCCAGTTAAGGCGTTTATGACCAGTAAACTGGTGTCAGTCGGTCCGCAAGCGCCGGCTTCGGTAGTGCGTGACTTAATGATTGAGTATGATATCGGCCGGCTTCCGGTGATCGAAGATGGGAAGTTAGTGGGGATCGTTACCCGCTCGGATGTTCTGCGCACTCTCCATGGCGGCGGTGAACCAAGCCGTTTCCGGATGGTTAAGACGGGGCGCGTTCAAGTAATGTCACCTGTGAATATACAGGAATTAATGTACCATAACCTGCCGGCTGATTATATGGAGATATTAAAATGGGCGGGTGAAAAAGCCCTGTCTATGGGAGCCAAGGTATACGCCGCCGGTGGAATAGTCCGCGACCTGCTGCTGGGCATAGAGTGCCTGGATATTGATTTGGTTGTGGAAGGGGACGGTATTGAACTGGCGCGGGCCATTAGCAAAGAGCATCAGGGGCGGTTGCGTGAACATAATCAGTTCGGGACGGCAAAAATATTGTTTCCTGACGGCAGGCAGGTAGACGTAACCACATCAAGGACTGAATTTTATCAATACCCGGCGGCTATGCCCCAAGTGGAGGCTTCATCATTGCATCAGGATCTGTACCGCCGTGACTTTACCATCAATGCGATGGCAGTTTCGATTAATAAAGAAAGCTTCGGTGATGTAGTTGACTACTTTGGCGGCAGGGAAGATCTGGAGCGCGGTCTTATCCGGGTGTTGCACAATTTGAGCTTCGTGGAAGATCCCGTGCGTATATTACGGGCGGTGAGATTTGAGCAGCGCTATTATATGAGCCTGGAGTCACATACGCTTAAACTGGCGAGGGAAGCAATGCACAATAATATGCTGGCCAGGGTTTCCACGGAGCGAATTTGGGAAGAACTAAAACATGTCTTTCTGGAACCGAGGCCTGGACTGGTGCTAGCCCGCTTTATGGAGCTTCAGCTGTGGCCGTCTTTATTTCCGGGAGTAGAACCCGAAAAGGTACGGCCGGTTCTCGATAAAATCACGCGGTCATTGAGAACCCTGCGCTATTGGAATGTAGTAGAACCTAGTGAGATATGGATGATTTACTTTCTGGCGGTGCTGCATTTTTCGGACTGGACCGTAGCGTCCGAGGTTTGCCGGCGTTACCATTTAAGCAAGCGCCAGACGAATAAAGTAGCGGCCGCGCTGGGTGGTTGGCGCAGTATTTTGAAAAAACTGCAAGAACCTTTTGGAGTTACCATGAGTGAACTGGCCAGACAGGTGAAATCGGTACCCGGGGAGATTTACCCATTGATATTATGTTATCTCACCGGCAATTCGGTAAAAAAACGTTTTCGGCATGTGCTTAACGCTGTTTTTTACAATAAACCTCAAATTAATGGAAAGGACTTGCGGCTGCTTGGGTATGAGCCGGGGAAACAATATAAAAGGGCAATGGAAGCGCTGTGGCAGGCTCGCCTGGATGGAGTAATCTGTAACAGGCAGGAAGAGATGAATTACGTCAAGAAGTACCTTGTAAATTTCGAAGGAGCGAAAGATAATGTTTAATTTCCCCAGTCTAAATGATATAGCTTTGATGCTGCCGGCTATTGTTTTAGGTTTGACCTTCCATGAGTATGCCCACGGTTGGACGGCCGACCGGCTTGGTGACCGGACCGCCCGTTATCAGGGGCGCCTCACGATCAACCCGGTGGCTCATATAGATCCGATTGGTCTGCTTCTTTTGTTTTTCGCGGGTTTTGGCTGGGCCAAACCGGTGCCCGTAAATCCCTATAATTTAAAGGTTGATCAAAGACAGGGCATGTTGCTGGTAGCCCTGGCCGGCCCGGTGATGAATATGCTGCTGGCCGTCATTTCAGCAATTGTTTTCGGTGCCCTGGTTGGTTTGAACCTGCCTTATTTCAGAGAGATTATGCAGTATATGATTCAAATCAACGTGGTTTTGGCGGTATTTAATATAATTCCGATCCCGCCGCTGGATGGTTCAAAGATCCTGGCCGGCATTTTGCCGGGACGGCAGGAGTGGTTGTACCAGCTTGAGCAATATGGGTCGATAGTATTGATATTACTTGTTTTTACCGGGTTGATTGGTATTGTATTTAAGATTTTAGTTAACCCGATTTATAGTTTGTTAGGCGCGCTGGCGAGAGCTGTTTCCCGCCTGGTGATGTGATGTGAAAGAGAAGGGAGAGGTAACAATGTCGAAAGGAATTATTGTCAGTGGTATGCGTCCAACGGGCAAGCTGCACCTTGGCCACCTGTATGTTTTGGAAAATTGGGCCAGGTTGCAGAGCGAATATGATTGCTATTATTTTGTTGCAGACTGGCATGCTCTCAGCACGTCATTTGAAGATAACTCGTCCATGAGGAAAAACATAAGAGAGATGGTGACGGACTGGCTGGCTGTGGGGCTGGATCCGGAAAAAAGCGTGATTTTTGTCCAGTCTGATATACTGGAGCACGCTGAACTGCACTTGATTTTTTCCATGATTACACCTTTATCCTGGCTGGAGCGGGTGCCGACTTTTAAGGACCAGGTGCAGCAGCTGAAAGAACAGGGAAAGGACATCAATACTTACGGCTTTCTCGGATACCCATTGCTCCAGGCGGCGGATATTCTATTGTATAAAGCTGACGCGGTGCCGGTTGGGGAGGATCAGTTGCCACACCTGGAGTTGTGCCGTGAAGTAGCCCGCCGGTTTAATTACCTGTACCGTCCGGTATTTCCCGAACCGCAAGGTCTTGTGGCCAGGGTGCCGTTGCTGCCGGGCATCGACGGCCGCAAAATGAGCAAGAGCTATCATAACGATATTGCGCTAGGCGCAGAGCCGGATTTAATAAAAGAAAGGGTTAACGCCATGATTACCGACCCGGCCCGAATTCGCAAGACCGACCCGGGCCACCCGGAAGTATGTATTGTCCATGAGTATCACAGTATTTACGCGGCAGACAAGCTGGCTGGCTTGGAAGATGAATGCCGAGGCGGCAGGACTGGTTGCGTAGCTTGTAAAAAATTGCTCGCCGCAAGCATCGAGGAGGTAATGGCTCCCATTAGAGAGCGGCGGGCGGAGATATTAAAACGGCCGGGTTATGTCGATGAGATTCTCGCCGAAGGAGCGCGGAAGGCCAAAGCCAAGGCTGTTGAGACCATGAAAGAGGTGCGGGAGGTTGTGTTTAACGAATAGTTTTTAGAATTAAGTATTTTTTGCATAGACCAGGGACGTTGTGGAAAAATAATGCAGAGGTGGGGTCAGGTGAGCAAGGTTTCCCTTGTTTTCTTGATGTTATTAGCCCTTCTTCTGCTTTTTCTTTTGCTGACCGTTGTCAGGGTGCAGGTGAGTTATTCGAGACGGGGAAGGGATGATCAGTTTGCTGTGGGGGTTTCCGCATGGCGTGGGTTGATCCATTATACTTTTGAGCTTCCTGAAATAAAAATTGAAAAGAAAAAGCGCTGGCCGGCGATAATGACAAAAACGAAGGTTGAACAAAAAGACGGAGATGTGCTGGATAAGAGGGAGAATGTAATTTCACTGCCAAAGTTTATGCGCACTGCATCCGGTATTGTTAATATGATGCGTTTGTATGGTAAATACATTTTGGGATTGTTGAAAAAAGTACGTTTATGCCGGCTTACTTGGCATACGGAAATAGGGGCAGGCGATTCCTCTCAGACCGGTTTGCTGACGGGGGCGGTCTGGGGGTTGAAAGGAATAGTATTAACGGCGTTTTGCCGTATTCTTTCTCCCGGCGGGGCGACACCGGTGGTGGAAGTGCGGCCCCGTTTCGATGAAGCTTGCTTTAACACTGTGTTGGACTGTGCTTTTGAGGTAAGGCTTGGTCATCTATTTATTATAGGTATCAAATATTTTATAGCTAAACATAAAAATAAAATTAGCGAAAACACGTGAAATATAGACATGGGTTTTTACTTATATTTTAAAAAAGTCACCTCACCTTAAAGGAAGTATTTTCTTTTTGCAGAATTTTAAAATAAAATATTACGCTGAGGTGATGAATTATATGAGGCTTTTGAC
>MVQK01000187.1 GCA_002067515.1 Pelotomaculum sp. PtaB.Bin013
GCTTATCATCGGGGTGAATCATTTTCTTCCACATGCTGATATGCATTTCATTTTGCTTCAAAGAGTAACCAAGCATCTCAGCACAGCGAGGACTGTAATAAATCTCCCCTGTATCAATATTATAATCCCAAAAGCCGTCGTGACTTTCCTCCAAAACCAACCTCAGGCGCTCTTCCCCTTCCTTTATTGTCTTGTCCGCCGTCTCAAGCTCACGTTTTTTTTCCAATCCCAACAACGCCAGGAATTGAGCAAGCTGAGAGTAAAATACCATAATTGATTCCACTTTTTCTTTAGAAATGATCGGAACCCGGCGAAGCGCCTCAATGTAGGCATCCTCATCAAATCCATATTCCCGTGCCTGCCGCCGAAAAAAATCCTCATCAGGAGTTTCGTGCAGTATTTGCCCCGTGAAGAGCGTGGCTAGATGCATGCCTTCCACAATAATCGGAGTGGCATAGTCCATTAAGCCATTTAAACATTTATACCCGACAAAAGGCCCATCATGCAGATGCTCAGATATGAAGCTGTCACTTATTTTGCAATAATATCCAGTCTGTGGACAGACACGATGAAATTTGGTGCAAATATCCCGCCAACCTGTTCTACTTAAAATATTACCGCTGACATCTAGTACGGCGTAGAGCATCCCGGTTATTTCATAAAATGGCTGCATCAATTTCTGCAGGTGCCGTATGTCTACAAGATCCGAGAATCGATAATCCATAATTCAACCCTCCGTTATTTCATAATTTAAAAGAACCTTTTACAGCTGATCCCGAGTGAACAACTATTTGTTATATTTGCTATTTTAGAAATGTTTAGAAAGTTTATTTAGACAAAATCTAATAGTTATCCTTCGGAAATATTGTCGAATATTGCCTGTTTATAAAAAATTTATCATACTATGGTTTAATATAATATAATAATCAAATTTAAAATGTTTATTGTTAATAATTTCAATAAAATTAGAACAACTATGCAGGATTTTTCATGCTATTGCAGAATACATATTTAGAGGTGGACCTAATGCAAGGAAAATTTATTCATGATACTTTTAAAGAAATTCTTAATACAATCAATGATGCCGTAATTGCGATAAATAAGACTTCTACGGTAATTGTTTTTAACAATGAAGCGGAAAAGATTACCGGCTTAAAGGCAGCCAATATGTTAGGCAAGCCGTTATCTAATATTGTCTGTGTCCCATCCCCGCAAGTATTACAGACAGTACTGGAAACGGGCAGCCCCTCGCTTAATCAACAATTACTAATTGGAAATCTTACCGCTGTCGCAAACTATATCCCGCTGATAGACCGGCAGGGAAAAACTACCGGCGCGGCAGCTATTATTACTGATGTCACCTCATTAAGCAATCTTGAGAGACAGGTTATTGAATTAAAAGAAACCAGATCCCTGCTGGAAGCCATCCTGTACGCAACTGAAGACGCAATAACAGTGGTCAACGAAAAAGGAAACGGTATTTTAATCAACCCCGCCTACACAAAAATCACCGGCCTCACTGAAGCGGACGTCATCAATAAACCTGCCTCGGTAGCGGTGACTGAAGGGGAAAGCATGCATTTGAAGGTGCTGCAAACAAGGCAACTGGTTCGCGGCGTCAGGCTTAAAATGGGTCCCGCGAAAAAAGAAGTCGTGGTAAACGTAGCCCCAATAATTATGGACGGAATACTCCGGGGAAGCGTCGGGGTAATACATGATATTTCAGAAATAATGCACCTGTCGGAGGAATTGGCTAATGTCAAAAAACTAATCAGGCATTTGCAGGCTAAATACACTTTTGACGACATAATTGGTGAAAGTGAGCCGATTAAGGCAGCCATAGCCCAGGCCAGGCACGCTTCCGACACTCCCGCTACCGTGCTTTTACGGGGAGAAAGCGGAACCGGGAAAGAATTATTCGCCCATGCCATTCATAATGTCAGCGGCAGGAGCAAGGGGCCTTTTGTCAGGGTCAATTGCGTGGCGATTGCCGAGTCATTGTTGGAAAGCGAGTTGTTCGGATACGAAGAAGGGGCTTTCACCGGAGCCACCCGGGGCGGTAAAAAGGGTTACTTTGAGGATGCAAGCGACGGCACAATTTTCCTTGATGAAATTGGTGATATTAACCTCGCTTTGCAGGCAAAACTTCTCAGAGTTTTACAAGAAAAAGAGATAATCAGGGTAGGCGGCACCAGGCCGATACCTGTGAACGTACGGGTAATCGCCGCCACCAACGCTAATCTGGAACAAAGGATCAGCGAAGGCACTTTCCGTGAAGATTTGTATTACCGGCTCAACGTTGTTCCGATTTTCGTGCCGCCGCTCAGGGTCCGAAAAGATGATATACCTTTATTAACCGCCCACCTGGTTAAAAAACTTGAACACGAATACAAACGAAAAATTTCTAAAATATCCCCGGCTGTTTTTAAAATATTTATGAATTACGATTGGCCGGGCAATATTAGAGAACTCGAAAACTTTATAGGCAGAACAATTATAAAAATGGATAAAAACGAGGAAATTATCCAAACGCGACATGTTCCTGAATTCCTTATTAAAAGATCTACAACGCAACTTTATAACACAATCAGCCGTTTTCCCAAACCGGCAACAGAAGGCCGCCAGGAAGAAAACCTCAGCAACATTTTGGATATGACCGAAAAAAACATTCTGCTGGAAACCCTGCAAAAGACTAACGGCAACAAAACAAAAGCCGCCAATTTGCTAGGTATTGCCGTCAGGAGTTTGTATTACAAAATGGAAAAACACGGGCTGGCTTAAACATCATTAAACAAGCGCCAAACAAACACCGCTTCGTATTGACCTTAAATAATTTCATGCGTGAGTTGATTGATTTACATCTGTCTGCAAATATTGCAGGCAGATTTTTTCACTTTTCAAGCTACCATTAACATACAAAAGGGCAAAGATCCCCTGAACACATGATTTTTTCTTCTCTGATATTAATGGCATAGATATTGCATTAAGATCACCTGGGACATGAGGATCCAGGGAGGGGACGCAATATGTACAAGTTCCTTGAATTGAACAACCTTGATTCCACTTATTTTAAAACCGTCATCGAATGTTGCAGGGAAGTATTTAACTATTCTATTAAGGAAATTAATTCTCTGATCAGCAAACTTCAGGCCAATGAAAACGAACAGGTTAGAGCGCACATTATCTACGCGGACTGTTTGGGAGAACTGGTCGGATTCGCTATATTCTACTATTTTCCCAAAAATCAGGTTGGATTTATTGAAGCACTGGTCGTACTGGAGAACTATCGCAATCAGGGCATCGGCTCGCAACTGTACGGGCATATGATGGATTTATTAAAGAAGCTATACCCGCAATGCGCCGGGCATGTTCTGGAAATTTGCCGGCAAAAAGAAAATTACCAAAAAAGAAAATCCTTCTTTCTTAAACAGGGCTGCATTCCCATTGCGCTCGATTTCTTTACAATGGACCCGGTGGTAAGCAAATCGGGAATCAATATACTTTACCATCCATACCGGCTAAATCAAACATTTTCACTTAAGACTATGGAAGATATATTCCGCGAGATGGCAATAAACCTGGTGCACACAATCACAGTGCCTTTCCGTTTCCGGCAACGGGCCAGGAAACGACTGGGTTAAACGTCCTTACCCGGTAATACGAAAACTTAAGGCCGCCAGGAGGTGAGCTTTTACGGCCTTTTAAAATAAAACACATCAACAAATTGGAGGGAAATAAGTTGGAACAATATGAAGTACTGCCGCCGTCACCAGGCAAACACAATATGGACAATTATGATGAATACTGCAAGAATTTTACCTGGGAAAGCGTTGAAAAAGAATTTAGCTGGTATACTACCGGCAAAGTGAACATTGCCTACGAGGCCATTGACCGCATGGTGGACGAAAAGGGTAAAGGCAATGATCCCGCAATCCTTTATAGCGATACCGAGAAAGAAGTTACTGTTACCTTTGCCGACATGAAAGAGCAGAGCGCTAAGTTTGCTAATGTCTTGACCAAGCTAGGAATCAAAAAAGGTGACCGCGTGTTCCTGTTTATCCCCAGGAGCCCGGAAATGCTGATTTCTTTCGCCGGCATCGTAAAAGCGGGCGCTATTGCCGGACCGCTCTTCGAAGCCTTTATGGAAGAGGCCGTCAAAGACCGCCTGGTAGACAGTGAGGCTGTGGCCATTGTCACCACCGCCGGACAAAAAAGCAGGATTAAAAAAGACGAAATTCCCAGCTTGAAGCACGTCATCGTTATCGGAGACGAGGAAGCCAACCTGGCGCCTTACGAACTTTCTTACGAAAAATTAATGGCTGAGGCTTCCGCAGATTTCACACCGGTATGGTTGACCAAAGACGACCCAATGTTCCTGCTTTACACTTCCGGTTCTACCGGAAAGCCCAAAGGCGTTCTGCACACCCACGAAATTATGACCGGCATTTACCATACTATGAGAATCTCCCAGGACGTTCAAGATGGCGATGTATTCTGGTGCACCGCCGACCCGGGCTGGATCACCGGTGTTTCATATTCCGTTTGGGGCCCCTGGCTGGTAGGCAAAGCTACGATCATCAGAGGCGGCCGCTTTAGCGCTGATGACTGGTATGCCACCCTGGAAAAATACGGCGTTACTAACTGGTACAGCGCTCCCACCGCCTTTAGAATGTTGGCTGCCGCCGGTGACGATGCTGTTAAAAAATATAACCTGAAATTAAGACACATTACCAGCGTGGGCGAGCCCTTAAATCCGGAAGTGATTATGTGGGCTATGAAGGTCTTCAACGTGCGCATCCACGAAACCTTCTTCATGACTGAAACCGGCGTCAATATGATTTGCTGCTATCCTTGCGCGCCAATCCGGGTTGGCTCGATGTTCAAAGCAATCCCGGGCGTGGAAGCCGCCATTACCGATGACGACGGGAA
>MVQK01000188.1 GCA_002067515.1 Pelotomaculum sp. PtaB.Bin013
GAGAGTCCCTCCCAAATGTTTTAATATGATTTTATTGTTGGGGAACAATAATAATTGAGACTAACAAACGAGGTGGTTAATATGAAAAAAATAAGAGTCGGGATTATCGGCGCCGGGATGGCTTTTGAACAGCTGCATTACCCGGCTTACCGGGAACTTTCGGATAAATTCGAAATAGCCGCCATATGTGATCTGGATCCCCAAAAGGCTAATTATTGGGTGAAAAAATTGAATCTCGTTCAACAAAAAGATTACTCCGAATACCGGAGCATGGTAGTCAGGGACGATCTTGATGTCATTGATATTATGGTCCCGATCGAGCTAAATTATAAAATTACTGAGGAAGTCGCGTCATTGATAACCGGTTCCCGGAAGTGGATTATTTGTGAAAAACCGCTTGCCGCAACCCCTGAGGAAGCCAAATCGGCCATGCAGTTGCCGGAAAAATACCATGTGCCAATCATGATTACAGAGAACTATAGATATAATGAGGAGATTAATATAATCAGGGATTATATTAACGGGGGAAGAATTGGCGATGTTTTATATTTCATGCAAAACAGGGTGGTTAATTTTCTGGAAGATATGAATATGAACAAGTTCCCCGCCACAGAATGGCGTCAGCACCCGGAATTTCCCGGCGGCGCCATCTTGGATACCGGTGTTCATGATATCGCCGCGTTAAGACATATTTTGGGCGCGATTGAAAAGGTGCAGGGGTTTGGAGTTCCCCAGGAATATGATTTTTCTCCTTATTCAGTTATTTGTGTCAATATGCTTTTTAAGAGTGGTCTGATTGGCCAGTTTTCGTTTTTCTGTAGGGGAAAGGAAATGCAAAGACCATGGTTAGGGTTGCGGATATTTGGCACCAAAGGAATGATTTATTTAGAGGAAAGAGATTGCGGAACAGTAAATATCGCTTATAACGATGGCCATGTGGAACAAATACCGTACCGGAAGCAGCGGGGTTATTACAACGAACTCCTTAATTTGTACCAAGCTATAACTGGAAATGAACCGATTTCTGTCACACCCGAACTGGAATTCGGCGATACTTACACGATATTCCAAATTCTTGAAGCAATTCGCGAAGGCGAAACAATGTTTGTCGACCGGCAAGCCGATTTTATCCCGTCCTATGACCATGAACGCAAAATGCATGCGGACTATAACCTTTATCATTAGAACAGGCGGATACCTTTTTAACTCTCCAACTGATTATTTTTAACATTATTGCCATAGTTGAATATTGATTATAGCAGGAAAATTGGATTAAGGCTGCGAAATATACAACATTATTATAAACGGTGGTGTAAGTATATATTTGAAAGCCCCGGACGTTAAATATTTTGAACATATTCCTGTTGAGCCCAACCGGAATTTAATACTTGCCAGGTTAGGATACAGGAAAGGAATAACAGCAATCAGTGAAAAAGATAACATGTTCATAGATGCTGCGGTAAAAAGAGCGCTCCTTCTATGTAATGCGAGGGGAGCTTTTTGCCGTAGCAAAATTAATAAGCGTTCAGCGAATAAGGTCGTATTAGAAAACGGCATTGAACTAATCAGTGAAAAGCTATCGGCTTTTTTATATCATAGTAGTGAAGTTGTTTTTATGTCATCCACCTTGGGGAGAGAAATCAGCGATACAATTACCGGAGCGATGAATAACGGCAACGCGTCTTCGGGCCTTGTCTTTGACGCGGTGGCATCCCAGGTTGTGGATACGGCCTTAGACTGGATGATGAGCTTTATAAACAAAACAATAAAAATAAAAGGGAAAGCCCTGACAAAACGCAGGTTCAGCCCTGGTTACGGAGATTTAAACCTTTATCATCAAAAGGTTATTTACGATATTCTAGATCTTAAAAGAATTGATATTTCTATAACAGAAAAATTTATGCTTGAACCGGAAAAATCAGTTATAGCGATTGCGGGGATTGAGGTGTCATATGAATAAAGATTCATTCAGACAAATGGTGGAAGGGAAAATTGTATTATTAGACGGCGCGACGGGAACCGAGCTTCATAAAAGAGGTATACCGAAGGAGGCGTGCCCCGAACAGTGGGTGTTGGAACATCCTGATGTCCTTAGAGAAATTCAGAGTGAATATATTGCGGCGGGCGCTGATATCATTCTGGCCTGCACCTTCGGCGGAAACAGGATTAAATTAAAAGAATTCGGACTTCAGGACAGGGTTTTGGAATTTAACAGGGAACTTGCCAGGATATCTAAAGAAACAGCCGGCGCAAAATGTTTGGTCGCGGGTGACCTCGCGCCGACAGGACAATTTGTGGAGCCATTTGGCGACGTGAAATTTAATGATATTGTGGATGTCTATAAAGAGCAGGTTCAGGGGCTGTTGGAAGGCGGCGTTGATCTTTTTGTTGTCGAAACCATGATCGATCTGCAAGAAACCAGGGCCGCCGTGCTGGCTGTCAAGGAAACTTGTGACCTGCCGGTTATCGCCAGCATGACTTTTGATACCAGTGCCAAAACCCTGACTGAGAGCGATCCTGTTGCGGTGCTTATTACTCTGCAAAGCTTGGGCGCCAACGCTGTTGGCGCTAATTGCTCTACCGGGCCCAAGGATATGTTGAAGGTAGTTGAGCTCATGATGCCGTACGCAAAGGTTCCGATCATGGTGAAACCCAACGCGGGATTGCCGAGACTGGTGGACGGGTGCACGGTTTTTGACATGGGACCTGGGGAATTCGGCAAATACGCGGTTGATTTCGTCGTTAAAGGAGCGGGGTTGATCGGGGGATGCTGCGGGACCACTCCCCAGCATATAAAAAGAGCAAAAGAAAATATTGTGGGGCTAAAGCCCGTCGGGCGGGAGCCTAAACCTTACCGGGCGCTGACTTCTTCCAGAAGAACTGTTTTTTTTGGAGAAACTTATCCGGTGACGGTTGTGGGAGAAAGGATCAATCCAACCGGCAAAAAGAAGCTCAGTGAAGAGCTGCGGAACGGCAAGTATACCGAAGTCAGGCGTTTAGCCGCGGAGCAGGTTGAAAACGGCGCGGAGATCCTGGATGTTAACGTGGGAATGCCCGGCATTGACGAGAAAAAAACCATGGTGGAAGTTGTCAAGTTATTGAGCAATGTTGTGGAGTGCCCTTTATGTCTGGATTCTTCCTCTCCCGACGTTCTCGAGGCCGCCCTGAGAATATATCCCGGCAGAGCTTTGATTAATTCGATATCGGCGGAAAAATCGAAGATCCAACGAATGCTGCCTATCGCGCGCAAATATGGATCCATGTTTATATTGCTTCCTTTAAACGACGAGGGTGTTCCGGAGCAAGCGCGGGAAAGGTATGAAATAATTCAAAACATTATCAGTGAAGCTAAAAAGTATGACTTTGAAAATAGTGACATCGTGGTGGATGGACTGGTTATGTCGGTTTCTTCAAATCAGAACGCGGCGGAAGAAACATTAAAAGTTATCAGGTGGTGTGCCGGGACGCTTGGTTGCGCCACCATCGCCGGGCTGTCCAACGTTTCCTTTGGTTTGCCTGAGAGAGGTTACATCAACTCGGCATTTCTAGCCATGGGGATTGGTAATGGATTATCTATGGCCATAGCTAATCCCTCCAGTGAAATGATTATGGGTATTAAGGCGGCTAGCGACGTTTTAACCGCTCGGGATAAAAACAGCTTGACATATATTGGCAGGTACAGTGACGGCAGCGTGGAAAAGCCAAAAAAAGTCGAGCCAAAAAACAATTTGAAAACAGTGGATAAAATCAATCAGTCCATACTTGAGGGAGACAGGGAGAATATTGTTGATTTAATCAAGGAGGCGCTGGCGGAAGGCGCCAAACCCGGCACGATCATTGATGGCTATATGATACCTGCCATTACCAGGGTGGGTCATCTTTACGAAGAGAGAAAATATTTCCTGCCGCAGCTTATCCAAAGCGCCGAGGCGATGAAAACAGCTTTTGACTACTTGGCGCCCTTCCTTGCCGGAGACCGGGAGAGCAGCGGCAAAAACAGTCCGGTTATCGTTCTCGCGACAGTAAAAGGTGACATTCATGATATCGGGAAAAACATCGTGGGGTTGATGCTGAGAAACAATGGGTTTACGGTGCATGATTTGGGTAAGAATGTGAGCGCCGAAAGGATTATCAGCGAGTCAAGAGATTTGAAGGCGCAAATCATCGGACTTTCCGCCTTGCTGACAACCACCATGGTTGAAATGAGAACTGTGGTGGAGCTTGCCAGGAGTGAAGGGCTGGACGTGAAATTTATGATTGGCGGAGCGGTGGTCAATGATAGTTACGCGAGGGAAATCG
The DNA here is from genome assembly GCA_002067515.1 of Pelotomaculum sp. PtaB.Bin013. Classification (GTDB taxonomy): domain Bacteria; phylum Bacillota; class Desulfotomaculia; order Desulfotomaculales; family Pelotomaculaceae; genus Pelotomaculum_D; species Pelotomaculum_D isophthalicicum. The sequence continues at coordinate 4,300 of MVQK01000188.1, forward strand.
GGGCGGACGGCTACGCGAAGGACGCTTATGAGGCGGTTAAGCTCGCGAAAAAATTAACCGGGCAGGAATAAGAGAGGGGGATCGGGGTGGCCTCAAAAATTGCTTTTCAAATTACTAATGTGGAAAACACATTCCTTGACCCGCGCGCGGATTTTCAGCCAACAACAATAAAATCACAGGTGCGTATTGATCCTCTTACCGGTAGAACGGGTCACTTTTCGCACTTTGGGGCGATAAAGCCGCAGAAACTGGATATAGAAAAATACTTGGAGCCGCAGATTAAAGGCTTTTGTCCATTTTGTGGCGACAAGAAGAACCATGTCACACCCATGTTCCCTGAGGGATTGTTTCAAGAGGGCCGCCTGGCCATGGGAGAGGCTTTGCTTGTTCCCAATCTGTTTCCATATGATGTTTACAGTTCAGTTGTCATTATGACCAACGACCATGTTGTTTCTTTAAAAAACTTTGATGACGAAAAATTATATAACTCGTTTTATCTTGGGATTGATTTTCTTAAAAAAGTTAAGGGGAAAAGCCCCTCAATACCATATCAGGTGATGGCCTGGAATTACATGCCGCCTTCAGGGGGCGGGCTGGTTCACCCGCACCAGCAA
>MVQK01000189.1 GCA_002067515.1 Pelotomaculum sp. PtaB.Bin013
ATTTTAAGAAGTTTTTTGTTTCCGCATTTACCTAACCCAACTTTTCTATTTTCCAGTAGTTTTTGGGGTTAAAAACTTACAGAAGAGAATAATGTTTCTGACTATCTTTTCCGAACCAATCAAAGTCCTTCGTAAAACAAGAGATTTTTTAAGTCAATAACAACACCTGCTTGCATTAATAGATCCAATCCCAGCAGGCCGTTGATGTTACCCTCAGGATCTATCAATCCGAAATCAACATTGCAGGCTCCAACTCTGAAAGGGCCAAACCTTATACCTTCCACCTGTTTTTCGAACGCATACTGTTGCCCACCTATCCCGTAGGCTCCAACGATACGGTCTCCTGGTCCGTACTTTATCCCTATTTCGGCAACGGCATCCGGAGAAATAACTGTGCGTGAAGCCCCGGTGTTTATCACCACATTATCCACCGTCTTTTTCCCACCCTGGTATGAGACCTCCAGGGAGATAAATAGCAGCCCGTCGCGACAAGTTATCCTCATCTTAAATTACTCCCCAATAGCCAGGTCTTGTTCTGATTTCCACCACTATTTCTTTATTGCCCGTATGGTAAACCAGCGTATCTCCCTTGCATCTGACAAGCTCTCTGGTAGCCTCAGCAGGGTCAGTGATATTACGTAATACCGCAACGTCCTCAATGACTTCCTTATTTCCTTCCATTCGGGACTTCAGTATTTTAACCAACACATATTGGTCTGCATAGATCCTTCTTACTTCTTCCCATCTCATCCGAGCCACCTACTTTCAGGGATTCCAATTAAATTATACCACATCGCGATCATCAAGTGCGTTAATCCCTCTTAACCATCATTAAACAATTCATAGATAGCCACTTAATTCAGCTAACCTCTTAAACGCGTAAAATTCTTTTCTAAGACATCCTTTAATTTAGTGATTTGCAATAATTCCAAGTATTTTCACCTGTTCCGCACCCATAATTCCGTTATGTTGTCCAGATGTTACCGGAATGGGTGTCCGGATGTATCGGATTACGTAGCCACCAAATACTACAGCCACCACAAACCGTTAGAATAGCCGATTTACAACAGCTATGTAGATCTCTTACTAAAGTACTTCAGGGACGTCGATGGCTTTGCAAGCTTTAAAAATGATGATCTAAAACTATCCGGAGTTCAAGCGGATATTGCTTCAGTTCCGTGATTATTATGAGCTTGAGCCGCATTCACTTAAAGAGATAGACATGTACCTGTGGCAATTGGGTAAAATTAAGTTTCCGAGAAACTATAATAAGAAAAAATAAGGTGCGACAGGCATTTTATATTTTTCATTGCTTTTAAAATGCCATTTATTCAGATTTCTCTTGTGTTTTTTTCATCAATATTATAGACTAAAATTAGTCTATATCTAGATTAAAATTAGTCTATAATCGTTATTTTTGTTTTGTCAACAAGGGTGGTTTAATGAAATCAAAAGTGAATACCACATCCCGAATTTATTTGGATGATTATGTGTTGCAAAAAGACATGCGAATTCGCATGCCAAAAGAAATAATAAAAAATTTGAGAATAAAACCTGGGGAATCCTTTTTTGAAATATATCTCGATCTGAAACGAAAAGAGATAATCCTAACAGTCAAAGAGGTTTAGCTTTACGGAGGAAATGTTATGAGGAATGAAAAGCCTTTAAATATTACGCATAAAAACATAATAAATAAAATTGGCGATTCTCTTATAGCAGCACGCAGGGCTATTATAAAAGATAATTCTGAACTGCATTTATCAGTGAAGCAGCAATTGCGGTTAGTATTACTTGCATGTCTATATCTTGAGAAATTACAAAGTGAAGAACAAGGAATCTCAAAAAATATCGAAACAACAGTTTCTATTTCTCATATAATAAGTTTCTTTGAAAATATTACATATGGGGATCAGAATTGGATTCAAGATTATCTGTGCCTTCTGGATTCTGATATGCAAAAAATTAAACTGAAAAAAGCACTTAAAAATATCGCTGAACACGTTACTAATCCATTGTTCGGGAGTTTATTGCCGTATGCTATCGAATTGCTCGAATACTCCGATCAAGAGTTGTCTACCGCTTCTAGAGACAGGAGAGACGGAATAATTACACGCAAAAAGAAAAATAGCGGGATATACTATACCCCTCTTGATGTTGCTTCTTACATGGTTGAACGTTGTTTAAATAAATTATGTAAAAACAGTGAAGATGGTAAAAAGCTTCTTAATTATCGCTATGCTGACTTCAGTTGTGGAAGCGGAATTTTCTTATTGCAAATTCTCAGAAGTATAGTCAGCAAAACAGGCATATCCAGTGTTAATGAATATCTTTCTTTTGTCTCTACTTCTCTGTTTGGCGTAGACATAAGCAACCAAGCTATTGATTGCGCTCATTATACACTTTTATCATACATTATGAAAAACGCTCATAATGAAAGAGTTAACATTGCTTCGATACTTCAAGTGCTGAGTAAGAATATTGTATGTGCCGATGCCACAAAATTAGCCTCATATATTTCAGCGCATCCAGATTTTCCTCAGCGCTTCGACTGTATTATCGGGAACCCCCCGTATGTTGGAACAAGTGAAACCAATATGCCTAAAACTACTGAAACTGGCCGTAGTAATCTATTTATTCCGTTTGTAATTAATTTAATAGATTATTCTGGAGAGAACGCTATAAGTTCACTGGTTCTCCCGCTTTCTTTTTCTTATAACAAACAGTCTGGCTATATAAACATGAGAAATCGAATTCAAGGTGATAAGGCTATATGGTATATTGAAAATTATGATCGCAGTCCTGACTCACTTTTTGGCGATGATGTTAAATCTCGTAATTGTATTATTTTTAGAGAAGCCAGCAACGAATATCGTTTATACACAACTGGCTTGCTGCGTTGGACCTCGGTGGACAGGTCTAGGTTTCTTTTATCTGAGAAACAGATTGCAGATATGACCAGCTATTCAATTAGTGAATATATACCAAAGCTTGGCACAGATATTGAGAAACTGGCATTTTCTAGAATAGTTTCACAGCCAACCTCATTAATGAACATATTATCTCCTGTTTCTTCAGCAAAGGATGGACATGTTTTCTTAAAGGGAACAGCCTATAATTGGATCTGCTCATATGATCACATACCGCCTGGAAAAGATAAAAATGGAGTAAAGTATATTTCTAAGGATTTAAAATGCTTTAGTACAAAAACACTCAATGAATTATATTTTGTTTTAGCAGTTCTGAATTCTACTATTGCCTTTTGGCTTTGGACGGTCATAGGGGATGGCTTTCATGTAACCGATAAGCTATTATTATCATTCGGTATCAGCAATGAAAATATAAGCCAAAAGCAGTATTCTTCTCTTGTGTCTTTAGGCAGGGAATTCAGCGGGAAAATTGTTCATTATCCAACCCAATCGGTTAATAGCGGGAAAATAGTTACAAGTTATAATCATTTACCTTTGATGGATGTTATATTCAAAATCGATGAACAAATTACTAATAGCCTCAAATTGCCAAAGACACTCCCCGATTATTTACTTGATTGGTATTCAAATATTGTTACATGTGGACGTCCGCAAAGAAGTAAGAAAATATATAATCCAGATGGAGGTAAAAAGCAATGCCTAGGTTGACTAGTGAGATTAAGGAAGCCTCAAAGATAACGAGTGAGGAATGGAAGGAATGGACAAAAACCGTCTGGACAATAGCTAATATTAGCGATGCAGTTCATCCCGCTGTTTTTCCTATAGAGATACCACACAGGTTGATAAAAATGTTCTCCTTCTGGGGAGAAACTGTGTTAGACCCCTTTTCCGGCATAGGAACAACAGGAAAAGCTGCACTTAATAACGGTCGAAAATATATTGGTATAGAAACAAACCAAGGTTATCATAAGATTGCTATGGCACGACTAAATGAACATGCCACACAAAATAATCTGGAATATACAGATGAAACTATCTCTTTATTTAACCAAAGCAGCCTTCAAATGGACTTTATTCCGGATAATAGTGTGGGCGTAGTCATAACATCTCCGCCATATTGGAACAAGGCAGATTATGGGCAATATGCGGGTAACATAGGCGGATATGAATTTTATGATGACTTCCTAGACGGTATGGAAGCTTTGATAAGGCAGTGTTATCGTGTGCTTATGCCAGGCAGGAAGATGTGCATCGTCACAGCTAATGTCAATCAAAATACTCGAGAATATGGGCTCGTCACAATACCTATTGCATCAGATCTGACTAAAATTGCACAGTCATGCGGTTTCAGTTTAATTAATCAAATAATATGGAATAAAAACGGAACTGGCGGCAAGTGGGGCTCAGCTAATTCTCAGCGGCCGATATTTGGTAGCTACCCATATCCGCCGAATTTCCTATTTAAGAATGTTAATGAATATATCATTATCGTTCAAAAATCCGACCCAATCAAAAAAAATTCAAAAGCACCTTCTTATCAATCACTTTTCAGAAATGGTGTAAGATAAAAGAGAACGGTCTGCATAATGGCCGTTCTCTTTTATCAAATACTTATACTCATGAGTTATGCAGTTTTAGGTAAATAATACCGGTCCCACAACCGTAAAAATGGATGTGGAGGCCAAAATTTTTCGATGAACCTTGAAAACCGATCGCCAGTTGTGTCAAAATAGACTTGGATTTGTTATTGTTATATACCATTATAATAGTATATACTACAAGTAGCGGACGCCTGCTCAGAGCATAATCTGGGCACCAACCCTCACCCTTGGGCGGGGGTTCGGTTTTTATTGGCAAAACAACAAACCTTTCCCCATAACCCCGGCGACTCCGTAGCGTGGGAGCTCCGTGGCGCGGGGACTTTGTAACGCGACACATAAAAA
>MVQK01000190.1 GCA_002067515.1 Pelotomaculum sp. PtaB.Bin013
CCTCTGGCTGGCGATCATGGGAGACATGGGAGCTACACTGCTGGTAACATTAAACGGTATCCGGCTGTTGCGGATTAACCCGGAAAAGTAATGGAAGAGCTGACAAATGATTCTTGATGGCAAGGATTGTGTGTTATGCTTCGCCGCGTGATGCTACCGGTTTCATTGAATGTATACCGTTTTTGTTATTCTAATTAGTTATGGATAAAACCAAGGAGGCTGCGATGGATAGTTTTTTTAGCGCAATAATATTAGGAATAGTCGAAGGTATAACGGAATTTTTGCCTATTTCTTCAACCGGCCATTTGATTTTGGTGAACAAATTAGTTGGTTTTACGGGCAATTTCGCGAATATGTTTGACGTGGTAATACAATTGGGGGCTATCCTGTCGGTGGTGGTATATTTTTGGAGCAGAATCTTCCCTTTCGGCAGCAATAAAACAATTATAGAGAAAAAAGAAGTATGGGGTTTATGGCAAAAGACGGTCATAGGGGTTGTACCTGCCCTGCTGATCGGGGGTACCCTGGGAAAACGTGTGGAGGAACTGCTTTTTAACCCTTTAACCGTAGCGCTGGCTCTTGTGATAGGCGGCATTGTTTTAATCGTTATTGAGAGACGTAACAGAATAAGTTCTATTAATTCCATTGAATGTTTGGATTGCAAAACAGCATTCATGATTGGCCTGATTCAGTGCCTGGCTATGATTCCCGGCACATCGAGGTCCGCGGCGACCATTATTGGAGCGATGCTGTTAGGAGCGTCAAGAACTGTTGCCGCGGAGTTTTCCTTCTTTTTGGCGATCCCGACCATGATGGCTGCTTCCGCCTACTCTTTGCTAAATACTGGTTTGACTCTGAGTTATACCGAATGGCAGATCCTCGCCACCGGATTTGTCGTTTCCTTTTTAATCGCATGGGCGGTAATCGCGGCCTTTATAAAATACATTCAGAGGAGAGATTTCATACCGTTCGGGTATTACCGGATAATTATCGGTATTGCCGTGCTATACTTGAGCGTGATGAAATAGTGGGAATAATTTAAATGTGATAGTTGACTTTATCTGGAGAGGGCAGTAGAATGATAATGAGAATGATTCTCATTATTTTTTCAATAACTAAATGATAATTAGTATCATTATCAAAATCAAAGATTAATAATTAATTAATAAGTTAAGTTCCAAATGAAGGAGGTGTTTAATAATGACCCTGGACCGGGTAAAAAGGGGGCAATCTTTTAAAATTACTTCCATACCTAACGAGGTGGTGCGCGTCCAAGCCATCCGTTTCGGTATCGCCGAAGGAGAGACGGTTAGTTGTGAGGAAGTGGTGCCTGCCGGACCCATTGTAATCCGTAAGAATAAACAGCAGATAGCTCTGGGACGAGGGCTGGCCAGGCAGATCGGTGTGGTAATGTCATGTACTGAAAAGGAGTGATGAACTGGTGGCACATTGTCATGGTCCTGTTGGCCTGAAAAACATACCCGAAGGGGCGAAGAAAATCGTATTAGCCGGAAACCCCAATACTGGGAAGTCGGTATTTTTTAACTATTTCACCGGGCTGTACGTGGATGTTTCCAACTACCCCGGCACCACCTTGGAGATCTCGCACGGCCGCTTTGGTTCCGACGTTATTATAGATACACCGGGGGTATACGGCATCTCCTCATTCAACGATGAGGAGCGCATTGCCCGGGATATCATCCTGTCCGCGGACATGGTGATAAGCGTGGTAGACGCCGTTCACCTGGAAAGGGACCTGTTTTTAACCCAGCAGGTTATTGATACCGGCGTACCAGTCATAATGGCGTTGAATATGGTGGACGAGGCCGAAAGGCAGGGCCTGAAGGTTGATGCCGATCTCTTAAGTGATCTTTTAGGTATACCTGTGATACCTACGGTGGCTGTACAAAGAAAAGGTTTCAGTGAAGTAAAAGAGCGGCTTGCCGATGCTAAAACCGGACATATGACTCCGGGACTGGAGCCCCTCATCAGCCGGCTGGCTAACCGGGTGGGCAGCCAAGGCGAAGCGCTGCTGGTGCTGGAAGATGATCCGTTGGTGGCGGAGCGCCACGGCCTGAAACCGGAAAACCACCGGGAAGAAATATACCTGATGAGGCGGGAGCGAGTTAACGACGTAATCAAACACGTCCTTAAAGAAAGCACTGAAGGGGCTACATTCGGTAGCCTCCTGGGACGCTGGATGCTTAAGCCTGCTACCGGCTTGCCTATTCTGGCCCTGGCCCTTTACGCTATGTACTATGTCATCGGTGTGTTAATTGCCGGGACGGTAGTAGGTTTCACCGAGGAAACCATCATGTTGGAGAAGTATGAACCTGCGGTGCGCGGCATTGTCGGCCAACTCATATCCGCAGAGTCGGTCCTTGGCACTATTCTGATTGGAGAATTCGGCCTGTTGACCATGACCATTACTTACATCCTGGGGCTGTTGATGCCGCTGGTGATTGGTTTCTATTTTTTCCTTTCCCTGTTTGAGGATTCCGGCTACCTGCCTAGAATCGCCACCCTGGTTGACCGCTTATTAACCGGCGTGGGCTTGAACGGCCGGGGAGTAATCCCGTTGATCCTGGGGTTCGGTTGCGTGACCATGGCCACCATCACCACCAGGCTTTTAGGCTCTGACCGGGAGCGCAGGATTGCCGTACTCCTGTTAGGACTGACCATACCCTGCTCGGCCCAGTTGGGGGTAATCGCCGGATTGCTTGCCGGCGTTGGCGGCTGGTATGTTGCCCTCTATGCAATGGTTATCTTTACAGTTTTGGTGATAATTGGTACGATTATGGACACCCTGTTGCCCGGAAAGTCAACGGATCTCCTGATCGACCTGCCTCCTCTGCGGCTGCCCAGATTGGATAACGTACTGAAAAAGACCGGGACTAAATCCTATAACTTCCTGAAAGAGGCCTTTCCCCTGTTTGCCCTGGGCGCTCTTATCATCAGCGTCTTTCAGGTCACCGGCATCCTGGAATTTTTGCAAAACCTGCTGGCGCCCCTGACAGTGGGCTGGCTCAAGCTGCCGAAAGAAGCGGCCACCGCTTTCATCATGGGTATCGTGCGCCGGGATTTCGGGGCAGCCGGTCTAAGCAATATGGTCCTGACGCCGGAGCAAACCATTGCGGCTCTGATCACCATCACCCTTTTCGTGCCGTGCATCGCGTCTATTCTGATTATCTTCAAGGAACGCTCCAAGAAAGAAGCGGCCATGATCTGGGGCGCCAGTTGGGCGGTGGCCTTCCTGGTGGGCGGTATCGTGTCCCAATTGCACAGTGCCTTCGGCGGGGATGGCGGGTATACGGGAGCTTTGGGGATTATCCTCGCGTTCTTTGGCATGACCCTGGCGACAGTCATAGCCTGCCGTCTGGCCAAGCGGGATAAACCCCGGGGGATCGCGGGTTAGGGGGCGGCGGTTGTGACTAATATATTGCTCATGAATATAAAAAACTGCCCCCAGTGTGGCTACCGGGTTGAAGACCCCAACACTCTGCGTTGCCCTCGGTGCAACAAGTCTCTTTTAAAGCCGGCCTGCTGCCACGGGAGCTGCGGCAGTTGCGGAGTGGAGCGGGAGGCTGTTCCGGAGGAGTGCGCGGATTGGCGAAAAACAGGATGCTTATATCAAAAAGGTTAAGTTAATAAGGTTGGCAAAGGCTTGCGCTAGTAATAAAGTGTGAGCCTTTATATTTATAAATTAATTTTTTTATATGCAATAGTAAATCCATAAAAATATTTTATTTTAAATATTAAATTAGCTCATGGTAAAATAATGACTAAGGAGAAAGGGTCAGATATTAAATTTATTTTCCGTTTTGGAGAAGTATAAGTATGGAAGATGCCTGCCGGCTAGCCGGGAATGCCAAACAGCTTAATTCGTCGTTGAAAATGTTTATAAAAATTGTTATCAGCGCCGGGCTGTTAGCTTGGATCCTTAACAGGATTCAGTTGGGCCCGTTAAAGGTGCTTATTATCAACAGTCATTGGCCTTCATTGTTTGCATCTTTTTTAATGGTAAACATATGTATGCTGGTTAGCGTATTAAAATGGCAGCCGCTATTAACAGTTCAAAAGGTTCAAATTCCTTTTATCAGGCTGTTATCGTTTTATTACGTGGGCCCGTTTGCCAATAATTTCCTCCCTTCCAGCATAGGTGGAGATGCCATGCGAATATACGATGCAGCCAGGTCATCCGGTAAAACCAAAGAAGCTGCCGCTTCGGTCATAGTAGAGCGCCTGCTGGCCTCGTTAGCGCTTGCTCTTACTGCGGCGATTGCCCTGGCGCTTGTTTCAGGAACAGGGGGGAACGGTATCGTCAGCTGGCTGGTTGGTGGGATATTGGCGTTCTGCCTGGCCGTAACGGCAATTTTGTTATGCTCTACTTCCAAGGAAGACAGCAAAATAGGACAGTGGCTGTGCTGTTTGGGTAATTATAAAGAGCATCCGGGTGTATTGGTGAAGGTTCTGATGTTGTCCTTTTTGTTTCAGTTTGTACTGGTACTTTCCAATGTTTTTATTTTCCGGGCTATAGGGGCGGATATACCTTTACTTAAACACTTTTTATTCATACCTGTAATCATGGCCGTGTCAATGCTGCCGCTGTCAATTAACGGCCTTGGCATAAGAGAAGGAATGTACGTCTTGCTTTACGGTTTTGCGGGGATAAATCCGGCAACCGCGCTTGCCGGTTCACTGTTGTTTTTTACCCTGGTTACTGTGACCAGCCTTGCCGGTGGCGTTATATTTGCCTTAAGGAAGTAGTGGAGTATACAGATGGATGACTTTTATCAGGATCTGGATAAAGAAGTGCGTATAAGAGCGGAAAAATACTTTAACCAG
>MVQK01000191.1 GCA_002067515.1 Pelotomaculum sp. PtaB.Bin013
CGAAACAGGTGTTATTTCAAACCGGCGTCCCGCCTGAGAGCTTCGGCCTTATCGGTGCGTTCCCAGGGCAGGTCGAGGTCGTTTCTGCCGAAATGTCCGTATGCGGCCACTTGCTTGTAAATCGGCCGTCGCAGGTCCAGCCCTTTGATGATGGCTGCCGGGCGCAGATCAAAGTGGCTGCCCACCAGTTTAACCAGAGTCTGATCGTCTATCTTGCCTGTGCCAAATGTATCCACTAAAATCGAAACCGGATGAGCTACTCCAATTACATAGGCGATTTGCAGCTCACATTTGTCCGCCAAACCGGCTGCTACGATGTTTTTAGCAACATACCGGGCGGCATAACTGGCTGAGCGGTCTACCTTAGTAGGATCTTTGCCCGAGAAGGCGCCGCCTCCGTGACGGGCCATTCCCCCGTATGTGTCCACAATTATTTTTCTTCCTGTTAAGCCGGTATCCCCCTGCGGCCCGCCGATAACAAAACGGCCCGTAGCGTTGACCAGGTACCGGGTTGAATTGTCCAGCAACTCACCTGGAACAACTGGTTTGATTACCTGTTCCAGCATATCCTTGCGGATCTCCTCCAGGGTTACTTTAGAATCGTGCTGGGTGCCGATCACCACACTGTCCACCCTTACCGGGCGGCCGTCTTCATATTCCACTGTCACCTGGGTTTTTCCGTCTGGCCGGAGGTAGGGAACCAACCCGCTCTTCCGGACTACGGACAGGCGCTTCGCCAGGCTGTGGGCCAGGGATATAGGCAGCGGCATCAATTCCGGCGTTTCATTTGTGGCATAGCCAAACATCATCCCCTGGTCGCCGGCGCCGGTGTTATCCAATTCATCATTATCACCTGTGCTGTCGCGGGTCTCCAGCGCGTGGTCAACACCCTGGGCAATATCACCTGACTGTTCGTCGATAGAAGTAATCACCGCGCAGGTATCACAGTCAAAACCGTATTTCGCCCGGGTATAACCGATCTCACGGACAGTTTCCCGGGCTACCCTGGGAATATCCACGTAACAATGGGTCGTAATCTCACCGCTCACCAGAACCAAGCCTGTAGTAACCAGGGTTTCGCACGCTACCCGTGCCAAAGGGTCATTCATGTAGATCGCGTCAAGAACCGCATCAGATATCTGGTCGGCTATCTTATCCGGGTGTCCTTCAGTGACTGATTCAGAAGTAAATAACCGCCTGGCCATCATTATCACCCCTTATCATAGTACAAGCCCCAAACATAAAATTAACCTCCGGATCAGAGGTTTACATCAGCTTCACAGGCACTTCCTCCGTCTTGATCATAAACCGGAAACTACAGTACATTTTAACAACAACCGAAGAAAAATGTCAACAAATATCGACATGTAGCAACGTTGAAACGATATCACTCATTTTGAGGTTCTACCTCAACCAATACGGTATGAATACCGATCTTTCTAATTCTTTCCCACTGTACTTCCACATCTTTTCCGGCTGGAATAAGCCCGAAATATTTTCTGCCGCTCGAAAGCACCAGCGAGAGCACTTTTCCGGTCTCCAAGTCAATATAAACGTCTTTCACCGCCCCCATTTTCGCGCCGTCCACCATGTTTACCGTTTCCTTAAGACCCAGTTCGGATATTTTAAACAACATACCCGGCACCCCCTTACACCCAAGGTATGCCCACTGTTCCGCAAAGGTTCATATTTGAATTTGGTTAAATTAACTAACCTTTAGAATTCCGGCCGGTAAAAGCTGCCTTTAGATATTCTCGCATAGTATATAATTCCTCGATCCTGAGAACCAATGCGGCAGCTGTAAACACCGCTATACCCACCGCAACTGCAGTGCCAACCTGAACAGCCAGGCCAAGTTTACCATGCAGGCCGGATAAACCGGTCAAAAAGGCACTGACACCATAGCTCGCCGCGGCCATTAGCGCAGAGGCGGCCAACACAGACAGGGTAAACCTAATCAAACCATTCCATTTCAGCGGTTCCACCTTTTTCGCAAGATAGATCATGAACAAGGCAGTACCGGTCAATGAAGCCAAAGAACCGGCCAGGGCCAGTCCGCCATGTTGTAGGAACCTGATAAAAACCATGCTCAGACCAAGGTTAACCAGTACGGTTGCCAGCGTAATTTTTACCGGTGTCCTGGTGTCCTGCAACGAATAAAAGGCTTTTGTCAGGATTACGTTGGAAGCCTGTCCAACCAGCCCGACTGAATAAAACAGCAAGGCGGCGGCAGTCATTCCCGTTGCCCGCTGGTCAAAGGCCCCATTCTGATACAGCAAACTAACTATCGGATAGCGTAAAACCATCAAGCCGATGCTGGCGGGAACCATCCCCAGCATTAAAATTTTAATTAACTTAATTAAAACAGCAGTATATTCTTCGCGCTCTCCTGCTGCCGCCAGCCTAGCAAGTGTTGGAAAAATCGCAGTACCCAATGGCAGCACAAAAAGGCTAATTGGATATTGAACCAATTTATTGGCAAAATTAAGGGCTGAAATGCTCCCGGCGGTCATGCCGGAAGCAAAAATCCGCTCTATCAATATATAAGCCTGGTTGACCGTTAACCCTGCCGCAGCAGGCAAGATCAGGCTAAAAACTTGTTTCAAGCCCGGGTGCCCTAGTTCAAGCGCTAATTTATACCTGTATCCGGCACCGATAAGGGCGGGCACTTGAATTAAAGCCATAGCCGCCATAGCCATCACTGTGCCCACCGCCAAACCCTGTATACCATAAAAACTGCCCAGCGTTACAGCACCTAAGATGATTACCACGTTATTCACCGCATTTGAAGAAGCTGGTATACCAAATATGTTATTTGCGTTTAGCAAACCGGTAAAAAGCGAGGCCCAGCCCGCAAAGAGCAGCAAGGGAAACATTATCCTAGCCAACCCGGCGGCTAGGTTTGCCGTTTGCTCCGGCAAAAATGGCGCGATCAACTTAACAATATAAGGAGAACAAATCACACCTATCGCTGCGATTAAAACAAAGATCAGCGTTACAGCGTTAAAAACAGTGTTAAAAACCTTCCAGGCTTCCTGTTTCTCCCCCTTTGTCGAATAATCGATAAAAACAGGCACCGTTACCGCCGCCAGCGCCCCGCTGATAATAAAGAAAAGCAAATTTGGCGCCGTGAGGGCCACCAGGTATGCGTCGGTAGGTCCGGAGGCGCCAAATTTATATGCAATAACAATATCACGCAACAGCCCCAGCAACTTTGACAAAAAACTAAAAAAAGCGATTAATATGGTAATCTTGAAAATCATCTTGCCAGTCGTTGGTTTTTCCACATTATCACCCTTCATCGAGGGGAACCTTTATGCCGTAATAACATTAGTTTATTTTCCCTGCTCCCTGCCCGATCTCAACTTCCTGTGTTGTTCATACACTTGTATTATACCAGATTCCTTTTACAAAGCCACAAAATACAAGCACCTGTTTTTCTAATCAATTTATTTCAGCCTATTTGCGCCGATAACCCCGGAAAAATTTAAGGCCAGTATTATAATGAAGGTTTCAATCGGATTATGTCGAATGACTTAGATGAATAAACATACTAATGTTGGGGAGATGCATGCATGTTAAAAAACAGCAAACCAATCAAGGTAGCAGTTTTAGGAGGTCCGGGCACAGGTAAAACAACCCTCTGCAAACAGTTAGACGTAGACTACAGTCTGGCAGGTTACATATCATCAATTTGTGAAGAATTCGCCCGCGAGTACATTGTCAACTATGGAGTGCCAACTAATATTTTCGAGCAATTCCTGCTTTATGAAGGACAAAAGAAAAGGGAGGAGTATTTAAAGAGCAGCGATATTATTTTTTGTGACAATGCCACAATTTTATGTTACGTTTATGGAATTCTTACCTGTAATTTTGATAATCCAAAAGAGAAATACGCTTTACTGAAACTATATGAATGGGCAATGAGAGATCTGAATGAATACGAGATATTTTACATACCGAGGGAAATTAAGTTAATCGATGATGGTGTAAGATATCAAAACCTGAAATTCGCTTTGGAAGTAGACAAAAAAATCGTAGATTTCTTGAGCATAATGAATATTAGCTATGTTGAGGTAAAAGGCAGTATGCCTGAACGGGTAAGCACCGTTAAAAAAAGTCTGAACTTGCCGGCAAAAAAAACGGCAGCTGATATTGTTCACGACGATATTAAAGAAAAGATATGTTAATATAGAACAACCCCGCTCAACCGGGTTCAGGCTGTTGGCATGATTACACATGCCCGTCAATCTCTTTACCCAGATGCGGATTATCCGGATCACCCGGCAACTCTTGACTTAATGCCGCGCTTTTATCCTTGGGTCTACGCGCCACATTTATTATTTGTTCCTTTTTTAATCTGATTTGCTGCATTAACCGGTATGTTTCCGCGACAACCATAGGATTTGGGTCCATTCAACACCCTCCCGTTCTTGAGGATTAGAATAAAGTCGCCTATCCACAAATCACGAAAAATGCGCAATAAAAAATACCCTTCATAAAGCCGGGTATTGTCACAGGAACTAATTTGTTTTTCCCTGGCAACCCGGCTGTCATAGCGCCCGCAGCACTTTAGACCCGTAGTTTTGCGTCCATAGTTTTCACTATGTTTGCCTTTTTCAGATAACTTATTTATACTTTACATCGGTCCCGATGTAAATAGGACTTAAGTCCTAGCTTCATCAGGACAGATGTCTCTTTAACGCAATCATATTTTAACACCAGCACTTATTCCACACTTCCACGTTCATATATAATATACGCTTTATTCAAGTACTCGCCGACAGTCCGCAGGCCAACTACATTCTTTGTATACAATCTTTCTTATCTTGGC
>MVQK01000192.1 GCA_002067515.1 Pelotomaculum sp. PtaB.Bin013
GGTCGAGGCGCTTGGAAAACTTGGTAAAAAGGGGGAATAAAAAGCAAGTGCCCAGCAGGAATGCCGGGCGGGTGAGGAAGTGAGGTGATAGAGTTGTCACAAGAATATTCTACCATAATCGAACAAATAAAGGAAATCCCCATCGAAACTGTCTTTTCGCGTTATTTACCGGGTACCTCTTTTAAGAGAGCCGGTAATGGAAAACATCGTACAAGATGTTTTCAGCATGGCGGTGGCAATGAAAAAGATGCAAGTTTGTTTATATACGAAAACACGAATTCTTTTTATTGCTTCGGTTGTAGTTGTGGTGGAAGTGTTGTCGATTTAGTGATGTTGATCCTGAATTTGGATTTTAGTGAAGCTGTCAAGCGGCTTGCCGATGACTTTGGTTATGAGTTGCCCGTGTGGACGCCGGAAACTGAGGAAAAGCGCAAGCAAAAAGAGAAAGTCACCAACCTTCTAGACAAATATATTAATAAGGCTCACATTACTTTGATGACCAATAGGCCGGGACCGGAAGCTGCTAGAGAAGCTTTACACAAGCGCGGATTTACAGACAAAGACATAAAAGAGTTCAGATTCGGGTTTGATCCCCGGAACAAGCCGGACAATCCAGAAGAAGCGCAGGCTTTGGGGTTGATTGGCGACAAAGGTGGCTTTCTCCCTAGCGGTCGTATTGTTATCCCGTTTTTTCATCACGGCAAGCCTATTTACCTGGCCTTTTGGGATTTCAATGGCAAAGAACCAAAATATTTGTATCCTTCGGGTGTGGTTAAACCCCTGGTAGGGATAGACGGGATAAAGCGAGCAAAAGAAATATTTCTCGTTGAAGGTGTTTTTGATCATTTCACTTTAATTAAAGAAGGATTCAATAGTATTTGTACTTTGGGTGTGAATCTTAAAGAAGATTATTATAATAACCTGAACAACCTTGAAACGATATATGTTGCTTACGATGCAGATGAAGCAGGCAGGCGCGAAGGGTTTAGACTTACTGAAAGTCTTTTTCCGAGAGCAAAGTTAATTGAAATTCCAGGCAATGTAAAAGATATTAATGATTTACTCAAAACTCAACCAGGCGAATTTAAAACCCTGATAGATGAAGCAAAAGACAACGCCAAAGACGCACTCGACATAATATTTAATGATATTGCAAAAACAAACAACGGTAACGAGGCACTAACTTTATTTGAGAAAAAAGTAATCCCGCTAATAACCAAACTCGACATTATCAAACAAGATATTGCTGTTAATAAAGTTAGCAAACTATTAAAACCCTATGGAATTAAAAAGTCATCACTTGATATTTTTATCAAGGAAATGATGGCTAAAAACAAAAACACTAACAACGACGAGGAAGAAAAAGAAGATTTTCAACCTTGCGCGGATTTTCCCGGTTTAGTTGATATAGTTGAAGATGATAACGGAAATCCTGCTTTTTTGGTCCTGGAGGACGATAATACACTAACATTATGTACGAGTCGTGAGGTTGACGGAATAATTAAGATCCCTCCCGATAAGGAGGCTATTCCGTGGCTGTTACCGAGAGCGCAAGAAGTAATTAGATATTTTAAAAGTGACAACGATAGTATATTATATGATGATTTAATTAAATATCATAAGAATATATCTGAATTACCTGATGAAAAATTTTATGATCTGTTTGTAGCTTGGGATTTTCATACTTATATTATTGAAAAACTCAACTATTCCCCTTATATTTGGTTGTTTGCACGTCCCGAGAGAGGAAAAAGTAGAACTGGTAAGGGTGCATTGTATGTTGCTAGACGTGGTGTTCATGTGGAAAGTTTAAGAGACTCCTATATAATAAGGGCATCAAATGATTTAAAGGTTACGTTATTTTTCGATGTTTTAGATTTAATGAAAAAAATGGAAAAAACCGGTACCGATGACGTTTTTCTAATGAGGTATGAACGGGGCGCAAAAGTACCGAGAGTCAATTTCCCCGATCGTGGAGCTTTGCGAGATACTGTATACTATGAAGTTTTTGGGCCTTCAATAATAGCAACGAATCGAACAATTTATGGTCCAATGGAGAGTCGAGCACTTCAGTTAAATATGCAGCCAGCAATTAAGAACTTCACAAACGAAGTAACACCGGAAGCAGCTTTGTCGTTGAAAGAACGTTTAACAGCATTTAGGGCAAGGTGGTTAAATAAAAAATTGCCGGAAGTAGATAAGCCAATGCGAGGTAGACTTGGGGACATTACACGACCGTTGTTTCAGATTATTAAAGCAATCAAGCCAGAACGTGAGAAAATTTTCAGGGATTTAATTAATGAAATCAATAAAGAGCGTAAGAGCAAGAAATCAGAAAGTGTTGACGCTACAATATTAAAGGTAATTGATGAAATATCTAACAAAATCGAGGGATCATATGTTTATGTTGATACCATTACTAAGCAAATAAACAACATATTAAACGATGAAAAGAAGTGGTCAAATACCCGAACGGGAATTGTTTAAGTGCAATGGGGTTAAAAACACAACATACTGCAAGCGGAAATGCATATGTCTACCATGAAGAAGAGGTTCTGAGGCTGAAGATTGAATTTGGGCTTGAGGAAGAAAGGGGAGTTGGGAAAGAAGTAGAAGAGCAAGATTTTGGGGATAGATGGGAGTAAAACAATTGGTATCGCCATCATAAAAAAGGAGGTGAAAAACATGGAAAAAGTTTTCGTTGGAGTCGATAAATTTAACATGGAGGAAGCGTTTATTGAAGCTAACGCAAATCCCGATGTTATGGTTGCAAATGGAAAATTATACTTTGATAATGAACACTGTATTGATGAAGCGGTTGAAATAATGAAGAAATTCATTAAGAAGTATGAAGATACGAGTTTCTAACCGTAAAACCAGTTCGCCTTGTCATAGGCGCGCATATGTCAAGGTGGCATCACATAAATATTGCGGTGGCCGGGTCTGCCCGGCGCAGAGAGCACCGCAATTAACATAGATATAATCATTCAAGGAGGTGAACACAGTCACCGCAATGTGCGGATCAAGGGGTTAATATAAAAATAGGGGGTTAATATAAAAAATGATAAAAAACAACAAAAAAGCCGCTACATTGAGGCGAATGTGCGGCAGACAGAAAAGGAGATTATGTGAAGATGAAAACAAAGACGATGAAAGCGTTTGCGACTCATTGCAATGTCTGTGGATACAATTATATCTTCCCGCAGGACCGCAAAGAACATGCGGCTTATTGCCGTAAATTACAACGCGCACGGCAGTTTTTCGGAGATGATCTTGTATTGACCTACCATCAAAGAGAGGAACTTAAAAAGCTTGGCCGGTCCATTTGGCAGAATGAAAGTTTACCTTTAGGTGAACGGGTTGATGGTGCATTAATGGAAATTACTGGTTGGTATGCCAGGTCGTTAGCAGAGTCAGGCTATAATCGGAAATTCGAATCGTTTGGAAAATACGTGATAAAACTCTTAAGAAGCTCGCCGCGGCTATATCCAGCAGAGATTTGTGCCGAACTTCAGAAAATTTATAGCGTAGCGAGTTAATACCATTTTATCAGAACAGGGCATTAAGGACAAGGGGAGCGGTTAAACCCCGCTCCCGGCCCGGCAAAATCCTTTTTTGTGTACGACTTTTGTTTAGGTAAGGGGGTATCACGTTGGCCCGGAGAGGCGCAAAAAGTAAATATACCGCCGAGAAAATTTTTACCTGTATAGAGCTTGCCAACATCATTGGCATACGTGCGGCCGGCAAATTAACCAATATCCCCTGGACCAGTATACACACCTGGAAAAAACTAGAAAAGGAAGGTGATCTTATGAATATGGTCTCTGAAAAGTGTTCTGGTGGCACCGAATTACAATCCTATGGGGACAAAAAGCGCCAGGAGTTTATTGCTCAGGCGTGGGATCTGGTTTTGACCGGCGTAACCAAGATGGCTGAGTTAATCCCCGAGTCCAGCGATTTAAGAAGTGTATCAACGGCAACCGGGATAATTATGGACAAACTTCTATTAATTTCCGGCGAAGCCACAAGCCGCAGCGAACATTTATCCTCCGCACCGGTGAGCAGGGAAGCCCTTGTTGAGGCGGCGCAGGCAGTCCAGGCCCAGGCCGGGAAGGTGAAGCGGCTACCCCGACAGCATGAAGCAAAGTAACCTTTTTCTTATTTAGTGTTTGTCGGCACTAACTCATGTTATTAAAGCAAAATAACCAATAATTTCCTAAACTTATATTATACGAATTAACCACTGTCAAGTCAATCACCTTGACACCAGCACCAAGAGAAAGGAGGATACACCCTTGGAAACCAATAATACAAACGATACCACTATTGAAATCCTGGCCCCGCTCCCCAACGGCCATGAAGGCCGCTCCCCACACAATAAATTCCCTGAGGAGCTACGCCAGCAGGTAGTCCAGGAGACCCTTGTAACCCGAAACATAAGCCAAATAGCCGAGAAGTTTTCTATCTCCCGGCAAACCGTGAGCGTAATACTGCGGGAATATCTTGGTGAGAACCGAGAACTAATTGACTTTGAATTCATCAGTGACATTGATGAAATAACCCGGAAAATGTTAACGAGGTTAAAAAACGAAGTCAGTAGTATACCGCCTTCACAATTGGTAGTCGCCACCGGCATCCTGTTGGACAAGCGAGAGGGGCTATTAAAAGGCAAAGTAACAGGTGGCAACCAAACCTTAAACTTGAAAGTAGCCTGGAAAGATGGCGCCGGCGCCGTTGAATTAACGACCGGGACCGGGCAGGGGGATTAGCACTATGCCAAAACACTTAACCACAAGCACCATGATCCGCTTATTTTCAGC
>MVQK01000193.1 GCA_002067515.1 Pelotomaculum sp. PtaB.Bin013
AGTAATATGGGAGTATCACAAGAAGATGATCATAATCAAGTGGCTCTATCCGGGCATGCGGGTAAAACGCTGGTTATTCATGGCTCTGGCGGGATTGGTGCTTGCCGCGCTAGGGATTGACTTGTTTACCGGCGGCAAGGTTTTTAGTGACATAGCCTATTCTGTTCATCAGCTGGAAAAGAGTTTCATTTTTAAGAGCTACAATATAGTTACCGGTGTCTTAGTTGTCTCCATGGGTTTAGTTGTAATGATCATCGGCCTGTTAAAAGCATTTCAGTCTGTAGCCTCTGTGCTCTTGCCCGGACAGGAAGGCAGAGTGGCTGAGTTTATTTACGAGAAACGCAACCTTAGGCGCGGACCCAAAATCGTGGTGATCGGCGGAGGCACCGGGTTGTCTGTGCTGTTAAGGGGATTGAAAAAATATACCAGCAATCTGACAGCCATTGTCACTGTGGCTGACGACGGAGGAAGTTCCGGCCGCCTGCGGGGTGATTTAGGTATTTTGCCGCCCGGAGATATACGCAACTGCCTGGTAGCTCTTGCTGATAAAGAACCATTAATGGAAGAGTTGCTGCAGTATCGTTTTACAACTGGTGAACTGGCTGGCCATTGCATGGGCAATCTGCTTTTAGCCGCGCTGACCGGAGTGACCGGGAGCTTCGACCAGGCGGTGCGCGGGCTTAGCAAGGTTCTGGCCGTACGCGGGCGGGTGCTGCCGGCAACTTTGTCGAATATCACATTGTGTGCTGAGCTGTTAGATGGGACAGTGGTACAGGGAGAGTCCAGCATCACCCGGTGCCATGGTAAAATAAAAAGGGTATTTACCAAGCCGCAGCGCTGCCTGCCGTTAGTCGAGGCGCTAGCCGCCATCCAGGCGGCCGACGCTGTTGTCCTGGGGCCAGGCAGTCTTTACACCAGCATCATTCCGAACTTGCTGGTAAAGGGGATTCCCGAAGCTCTGGCCAGGTCTTCGGCTATTAAAATATATGTCTGCAACGTTATGACCCAGCCGGGCGAGACGGATGACTATACCGGTTCGGAACATCTACGTGCGATTATAGCCCATGCCGGAAAATTTCTTGACTACGTTTTGCTTAACACCGGTCAGATTCCGGCCAGGTTACGCGTCCGCTACCGTCACGATGGAGCCAGTCCTGTGTTAGCGGACCTGGAGAAGATTGAAGAAATGGGTGTAACCGCGGTAGGCGAAAACTTAATTCACGAGATAGATGTTGTGCGCCACCACCCGGATGAACTCGCCCAGGTGATTCTGCGTTTGATCTTACCTGCCAACGGGCCGCAAGAGCGTGTCCACTTTTTACATGAGCACCGGAAGAATGTTCACGACCAGAAGCTTTCCGGCGTGAAAACACATTAATTTAAAAAATGAACCGGAATTATAATCACGAGGCGGGAAACCCCGTCTCTTTCTTCATTATATATGTTATAATACATTTAAAAGAAAGAAGGTAAGTTGTTTGTCTTTTTCGGTGGCAACAAAAAATGAGCTGGCCCGCGTTACCGGCCGGCAGTCATGCTGCCGCCTGGCCGAATTGGCTGCCTTGATCAGGATGGACGGCAGTATTCAGAACAGCGGAGGGCGGCTTGTGTCACTGAATATTTCCACTGAAAACGCCGCAGTCGCAAGAAAAATACTATCCATGATCAAGGGTTTGTTTGACATTCATACTGAAGTACTGGTGCAAAGAAAAACCCGCCTGCGCAAAAACAATGTGTATTTGGTGCATATTCCTCCCCAGCCGGGAGTAAACATGCTCTTGAACAGGTTGGGAATGATTGACCGGGACGGCCGTTTGGTTAACGACATACGGGAAGACCTGCTGAAGAAGGAGTGTTGCCGCCGCGCCTATCTGAGGGGGGTTTTCCTCGGCGGCGGTTCAGTGAATAGCCCCGAGGGCAATTATCACCTTGAACTAATTACAGATAACGAGAAACATGCCGGTTACATTGGCAGGTTAATGCAAAAATTGAGACTGCCGGCTAAATTAAGTGAAAGAAAAAACTGGCATGTTGTGTACTTGAAAGGCAGTGAACAGATAGTCCGTTTTTTAAATATTATCGGCGCCCATTCCGCGCTGCTCAACTTTGAGAATGCCAGAATATACAAGGATATGCGCAACCAAGTCAACCGTCTGGTAAATTGTGAAACGGCCAACTTAAACAAAACTGTTAACGCATCGGTCCGGCAGTTGGAAAATATCAAACTCGTGAGAGATACAATGGGTTTTGAGCACATTCCTGTTTCCTTGCGTGAAGTAGCTGAGTTGCGGGTTAAATACCCTGATGCGAGTCTTAAAGAATTAGGGGGGTTTTTGCAACCTCGCTTAAGCAAGTCCGGTATTAACCACCGGCTGCGGAAAATTGAAGAAATAGCTGATAATATCAGAAGAAAAAAGTTCTAATGATAAGTTATTTTGAGATATGGTTGGTGCTCATGAAATAATTACCTGCCGAATATCATGAAATGTCAGATTGTTTGGCAGGAAAAAGCCTTTACTTTAGTGAATCTATTATTTAAGAAAAAGATCTCCAGGGGCGTGGACTTTAATGCAGATGGGTTATAATCTTAACTTGGAACAGACCCAAAAATTACTCATGACACCCAAGTTGTGCCAGGCTATTACTGTGCTGCAGCTTTCTTCCCTGGAACTCTCCGCGTATATTGAACAGCAACTTGAAGAAAACCCTCTTCTAGAGTTGCGGGAGGACGGGGAGGACGGTGTGTCTGATGACGTGGAAAAGCACAACGAGCCGGAAACGGAAAAGCAGGATTACGGATTTAATTGGGAAGATTATTTTGTGGATCAGTACTATGATGGCAGGGACGGCGGGAATATCCAAAAAGAGAGACAGCGGAAACAGATGGGATATAGTTACGAGAAATTCCTGTCTCAGACACCTACCTTGTCTGAACACCTCCTGTCGCAGTTGAATTTAACCTCGTGCTATGGTATGGATAAGTTAATCGGGGAATATTTGATCGGCAACATTGACGATAATGGTTATCTGAGAGTTTCCCTCGCAGAAGTGAAGGAGCGGTTAAATGTTGCCCCGAACAGAATTGCTAAAATGTTGAATTTAATACAGAGTTTTGAGCCGGTGGGAGTTGGCGCCCGGAACTTGCAGGAATGCCTGTTGATTCAGATTGAGCGTTTAGGTATTAAAGATGAGGTTACTAATGAATTAATCAACCACCATTTAACAGACTTGGCTAAAGGGAGGCTTGCCAAAATAGCCCATGATCTGGGGGTGTCGATACTTGAGGTGCAAGAATCCTCAGACCTGATAAAAACGCTTGACCCGAAACCAGGCCGCAATTTCACCAGCATGAACGACGCGTGTTATATTATACCCGATGTTGTCCTGGAAAAAGTGGGGGGAGAGTATATCATCCTGGTGAACGATGTAACCGTTCCACGGGTAACAGTTAACTCGGCTTACCGGTCTGTTTTGAGCAAGGAAAAAAATTTTGATTCCGATACCCGCCGTTTTGTTGAAAATAAGCTTAATGCGGCTGTTTGGCTGATCCGGAGTATTGAACAGCGGCGTTTGACTTTGTACAAAGTTGCCAGTTGTCTGGTTGAACTGCAGAGAGATTTTCTGGAGAGCGGTATTAAGTACCTAAAGCCCCTGAACCTGAAAAAGGTCGCTGAGATGGTTGGACTGCATGAGTCAACGGTAAGCAGGGCCACATCTAATAAATATATCCAGACACCCCGTGGTGTTTTTGAAATGAAATGTTTCTTTTCGACCGGGTTAAACAACGATGCCGGGACAAAAATTTCAGCCGGGAGCATAAAAAAATTGCTTCAGGAGATTATCGCCGGGGAAGATAACAGGTATCCTTTAAACGACCAGAAGATCGCCGAAATTTTTAGCCGGAGAGGAATACAAATTTCCAGACGCACTGTGGCTAAGTACCGGGACGAACTGAGTATACCGGCGGTGCAGAAAAGAAAAAGATATTGAGTGCAGTAGTCAGGAGTCAGAATTCAGTATTCAGAATAAAGAACAGTTCGAAGTATTCTGAATCCTGACTCCTGAATTCTGAATACTAGAGCAACTTCCGGGGTATGGCAAAAGTCGTGCCCCAATTTTTTATGGGAAATTATATTGAAGAGAAGGAATTTGAAAAGCAAATGAAGAATAAAGTATGTAATAATTAAATAAAATAGGTTCAATATGGCACACTAATGAAGGGAGTGGGTAACACTAATGGGTGTGAAAATTGGGATTAATGGTCAGGGACGGATTGGTCGCGATCTATTAAGGGGCGCCCTGAAGCGCCCGGATATTGATGTCGTAGCGGTTAACCACAAAACCCGCCGGCTTCCAGTTTCAGAGACTTATGCGGAATCAGTCGCGCACATGATTAAATATGATTCGGTGCATGGCGTTTATGACGCGGATATTGCAGTTAAAGATGGGAATTTTGTTATTAACGGGAAGGAAATCAAGCTTTTTGCGGAAGGCGATCCTGCAAAACTGCCATGGAAAGAATTGGGTGTTGACATAGTTCTTGAGTCCACCGGCAAATTTAACAACCCGGCAGAGGCGGCAAAACACCTGCAGGCAGGGGCTAAAAAAGTCCTCCTGAGCGCCCCGGCCAAAGGCGGAGAATGCTTAACGGTAGTTATGGGCGTTAATGAGGGCACGTATGACCCGGCGCAGCATCACGTGGTTTCCAACGCTTCCTGCACAACCAACTGTCTGGCGCCGGTGGCTAAAGTCCTCAATGATAAGTTTGGCATTGTCAAGGGTGTTATGACTACTGT
>MVQK01000194.1 GCA_002067515.1 Pelotomaculum sp. PtaB.Bin013
GACGCGGGGGCTTTGGCTGAGCTTCCAGACCAGGGCGTGCTCGCGCCCGCCGCCGCCGACTACCAGCACTTTCATATCATTTCACTCCTTTGCCCTCAGCCCTTCCAGGTAGGCGGTAATAGCGGCGTCATAGGCAGCCGTGTGGGAAAACGCCTCCAGGGCCAGAGCCATTCTCAACCCGGCGTCCGGCTCGCCCTGGCGCAAGGCGCCGAGGACTTCATCATAACGTTCCGGGTTGACCACGATCAGCACATGTTGGTAGTTTTTAGCCGCCGAGCGGACCATGGTCGGACCGCCGATATCTATGTTTTCAATCGCTTCTTCCAGGGTTACACCGGGCTTGGCGACAGTTTCGCGGAAAGGGTAAAGATTCACCGCCACCAGATCGATTGGTGTAATATCGTGCTTTTTCAGCTGGCCGAGGTGATCCTCGTTACGCAAGGCCAGGATGCCGCCATGCACGTTAGGGTGCAGTGTCTTCACCCGCCCGTCTAAAATTTCCGGAAAACCAGTAACATCTGAAATATATGTAACCGGGACGCCCGCCTCCCGGAGTGTTTTCAACGTGCCCCCGGTCGACACGATTTCTATCCCCAGGCCGGCCAGCCCCCGGGCGAACTCAACCACTCCGGCTTTATTTGAAACGCTAACCAATGCTCGTTTAACAGGCATATTAGCTCCTCCTGTGATTAATTAATTTAGGTACTCAGAATTCAGGAGTCAGAATTCAGAATATTTTTAAGACAAAAGAATGTTTTTTATTCTGACTACTGACTCCTAAGTACTACTTAATTTCTTTGTAAATACTTTTCTGCCCACAATCTTCAGCCGGCCTTCGGCAAACCGTTTAATAGCCTCCGGGTATATTAAATGTTCCTGCTCAAGGATGCGGGCGGCCAGCGTGTCAGCCGTGTCGTCATCCAGCACCGGCACAACCGCCTGAATGATAATCGGGCCGGTATCGACCCCCTCGTCTACAAAATGAACAGTGCAGCCGCTGAATTTCACCCCGTACCGCCATGCTTGTTCCTGCCCGTGCAATCCCTGGAAAGCAGGCAACAAAGCCGGATGAATGTTCAGGATTTTATCCGGAAAAGCGTTCAGCATGACAGCGCCGACCACCAGCATGTAGCCGGCCAGACATACCAATTCTACCCCGTGCCGCTTCAGTAGTTCAACGATTACTTCTTCGTACTTTTCCTTTGAGCCGAAACTTTTCGGATTGACGAACTCGGCCGGAATGCCGCGTTGCCGCGCCCGCTCCAGAGCGTATGCGTCGCTGTGATCACTTATTACGACCGCCACCTCCGCGCCTATTTTACCGGCGGCGGCAGCATCCATGATAGCCTGAAGATTGGACCCCCGCCCGGAGGCCAGCACACCCAGGCGCAACTTGCCCAAATCTCGCACCCCTTTCTTCAGGAGTCAGGAGTCAGAAGTCAGGAGTCAGAATAAAACCGCAAGCACGAACAAATGCGCCTTTTGCCACACCAGTAAGTCTTCAAATGTTTTCGCCGCTTCTCTCATTCCAGCCCCTGACTCCTGTCTTCTATCTTCTGTTCCCTACCTTCTGACTCCTGACTACTGACTACTGACTCCTACCCAATATACCTAACCCCTTGCCCCTCTACTACTTCGCCAATCAAATAACTTTGCTCGCCCCGGGCCGCCAGGTCGTCCATCACTGCACCGGCATCTCCTTCGGAAACTACAGCCACCATACCGATGCCCATATTGAAGGTGCGCAGCATTTCAGCCTGCTCCACCCTGCCAGTTGTCTCAATCAGCTCAAACACCGGAGGCACCGGCCAAGTACCCATCCTAATCCGCACCGCCGTGCCGTCCGGCAAAATCCGGGGGGTATTCTCAGTAAGCCCGCCCCCGGTGATATGCGCCAGCCCCTTGATCCCGAAACGTTCCAGCAATGGCAATACCGCGCGCACATAAATCCTGGTGGGCTCCAGCATTTCTTCACCGACAGTGCGGCCCAGCGATTCCAGCCGGGTATCCGCGCCGTAACCGGCAATGTCGAGCAGCACTTTCCGCGCCAGCGAGTACCCGTTGCTGTGCAGACCCGACGAAGGGATGCCGATTAGTTTGTCGCCGGGAACGATGCCGCGGCCGTCAATAATCTTGCCGCGTTCAACCACGCCTACCGCGAACCCCGCTACGTCATATTCTTCCGGGCCGTAAAAACCGGGCATTTCCGCCGTCTCGCCGCCAATCAGGGAGCAGCCGGCCTGGCGACAGCCCTCCGCCACCCCGGCCACGATATCCGCCACCTTCTCCGGCACCAGCCGGCCGACAGCCAGGTAGTCCAGAAAGAAAAGCGGCTCGGCGCCCTGGGCCAAAATGTCGTTTACACACATGGCCACCGCGTCGACGCCGATGGTATTGTGCCGGCCGGTCAGCATGGCCACCCTGAGCTTCGTGCCGACTCCGTCCGTCCCGGAGACAAGCACCGGCTCGCGGTACTTGGCGGTATTCAAGGCAAACAGGCCGCCGAAGCTGCCGATGTCCGCCAGCACCTCCGGCCGGAAAGTGCTTCGCACGGCGCCGCGCATCAGGCGCACCGCCTCGTCGCCAGCTTTGATATCCACCCCCGCGTCCGCGTAGGTCAGGCCTGTCTTCTGCTCAGCCATTAAAAAACCCCCTAATTTAAGTCCAGAAATTTATTGAGATGATTATGGTTCACTCAAGGATAAACTTGTCCTGCTCGCAAGCCTTCGGGATTTCCACAGGGTAATTGCCGCTGAAACAGCCGGTGCAAAAATTATCCCTTTCCTCCCCGAAAACATTCAGCAGTCCTTCCAAGCTCAGATAATGAAGACCGTCCGCGCCGATAAACTCCCTGATCCCTCGCAGGGGTTTCCGGCAGGCAATCAATTCATCCTCTCTCGAGATGTCAATACCGTAAAAACAAGGTCTAATCACCGGCGGGGAACTGATGCAGAAGTGGACTCCTTTCACGCCGCACTCCCGCAGCATGTTGACAATTTTGCCGCTGGTAGTGCCCCGGACGATTGAATCGTCCACCATGACCACCCGCTTGCCGTCCAGCACGTCCCGGATGGGATTCAGCTTGAGCCTCACCCCCAGGTCCCGGATGCTCTGGCTGGGCTGAATGAAGGTGCGCCCGATGTACCGGTTTTTCATCAGGCCTTCTTCAAAAGGAATACCCGATTCGGCTGCGAAACCCCTGGCGGCGGCAATACCTGAATCGGGTACGGGAATCACCATGTCGGCCTCGACCGGGTACTCCCTGGCAAGCTGGCGTCCCATTTCCCGGCGCACCTTGTTGATGTTAAAGCCGTCCATGCAGCTGTCGGCCCGGGCAAAATAGATGTATTCAAAAATACAGTGCGCCCTTCTGCCGTTTTGAAAAATCATGTGGCTAGTCAAGCCGTTCTCATCAATGACAATGATTTCACCGGGCTTCACGTCCCGGATCAGCTCCGCCCCGACAGTGTCCAGGGCACAGGACTCGGACGCCAGAATATACGCGTTGCCGCGCCGGCCCAGGCACAAGGGCCGGATGCCGTGCGGATCGCGGACTCCAATCAGTTTTTTCCCGGTAAGGATCAACAAAGAATACGCGCCCTTAATGTCGGCCATACTCTTTCTAATGGCGTCAACAAGGCTGTCCTGGCTGTACTTGGCTATAAGGCTGACAATAATTTCGCTGTCGGTGGTGGATTGAAATACCGACCCGGCGGAATACAACAGGGAACGGAGTTCGGCAGTATTGGTCAGGTTGCCGTTGTGGGCCAGCCCGAGCATGCCTCTCGAGGAATGATAGACAAACGGCTGGGCGTTAAGCGGGTTGTTGGTGCCGGTCGTGGAATAACGCACATGGCCAATGGCCAAATGTCCATGGAAACCGTTCAGTTTTTCATGGTTGAACACCTCGGAAACCAGACCCATGTCTTTTTGAAGATAAATCTTCCTTCCGTCGGCCACGGCAATGCCGGCGCTTTCCTGCCCCCGGTGCTGCAGGGCGTACAGGCCGTAGTAAGTGAGCCTGGCCACGTCAAGACCAGGGCCGTAGATACCGAAGATGCCGCACTCCTCCCTGGGTTTATCCCCTTCCGGGGCTTCACCCGGGCCGTTCATGTATCCCTCCACCATTTTCCTCTCCACTCCCCACAGTCATTAAAATTAATTATTCAAGTACTCAGGAGTCAGGAGTCAGTATTCAGAATATTAAAAGATGCTAAACACATTCACTCATTCCAACTCCTGGCTTCCGACCTCTTTTTCCTTTCTACTGTCCCCTGAATTTTATCTCCTGAATTCTGACTCCTGTTTCTCTATCTCCTGACTCCTTGCTTCTTTCTCCCTATTCTTTACTCCTGACTACTGACTACTGACTCCTGACTACTGTCTCTTCTCCCATTCCGTTCAGCTTGTCATACTCTTCCAAAACACCGTTCGCGTCATAGTAGCCGATTTCTTTCAGACCGATTTCATTATATTTTTCAATAGTGCTGTCCAGGGTGGCCTGTCCATAAATATACGCGATCAAAGTATTAAATTTATCTTCCTGAATATCGATAAATCTCCGGTCGACTTGCGGCGTACCCGGATAATAGCCTTCCGCCTGCCCGGCCCGCAAATGCTCGAGGAAAGACTTGCCGGACTTCAGCGCCGCCGCTTTCGCCGACTTCGTAGCCTCGAACCACTGGGAATGCATGATTTTATAATAATCCCTCATCGACTGTTTATTGAAGTTGACAAAGTAATCTTTATTATTATAATTCGCTTTGGTGGTCACCCTGATCGAG
>MVQK01000195.1 GCA_002067515.1 Pelotomaculum sp. PtaB.Bin013
TTTGGTGGCCCGCAGGTTTTTTTCCAATTCAGCAAGCTTTACCATGCCTTCAGATTTACTTAAATTTCCCAGATCAATTCCCATAACTTCAACACCGGGCAACACCTTTTCCGACGCTGAGCTAAAAAAACCTGATCCCAAAAGAACCAATGGTGTTATCAGTGCAACTACAATTAGAATACAGTAAACAACACGGGTGCTTTTCACGGGCAACACCCCTTAAACTTTAAGTTTGATTCTAACTACTCATTATTATTATAATATATTAGACCCATCCATACTTAATCAAACAAATAAAAAAAGCCGCTTGAGGAGTCAAACTCCGCAACCAGCGACACTGTCCAAATCCTACTCAACTTCTTCTAAAGTAATTTTCTCTTCCCAGGCGTCAGCCACTTTTTCCCATTCCTCATCTTCTTCAATATCGACCAGTAGCTCGTTTCCATCATCATCATATGTAATTTTTAAAATAATCGCCTCTTCGCTCTCTTCCTCCACCGGCAACAAGATAGCATATTCAGAACCGTCCACCTCTATGATATCGATGACCATAAAGTCATGTTCCGCTCCGTCTTCATCAATCAAAGTTATTACCTCTTCTTCTTGTTCAGCCACTGTTTTCACCTCTTAAACAATTTATTGATAATATTACACCTAAAAACAGTAATAAGTCAAGAAAATCTCATATATCTTGTGTTTTCTTAGTTTTCGGATGATAATTTTTTGTTGCGACTGTCAAGGTACCCTTGCAAGATTAAGGCGGCGGCCATTTTATCAACCACCCGCCGCCGTTTTGAACGGCTGAGATCGGCTTCAATCAGCAGTTTTTCCGCCTGCACCGTGGAAAGGCGTTCATCCCACAATTCGACCGGTAAATGAAGTGTTCCAGCCAACCGGTTCGCCATAATCCTGGTTTTTTCCGCGCGCTGGCCATAGCTGCCGTCCATATTTATAGGCAACCCGACAACTATTTGCTCAACCTCATATTTTTGGACCATTTCCCTAATTTTTTCTATGTCCGCCTTGCTCGAACCCTTACTGACAATCACCTCTACTCCTTGGGCAGTCCACCCCATCGGGTCGCTGACTGCGACACCAATTCTTTTATCTCCCAAATCAAGGCCCATTATGCGCATAAGCAGGAAATCCCCTTGATTAAATTACTTTTATACAAAACTCAGGGCAAACCGACCCGCAGTAACCGCAAAGAGTACACTTCGCCATATTTGCCACGGCTTTGCCGCCGGATAGGCTTATAGCTTCCGACATGCATCTTCTTACACATTCGCCGCACCCGAGACACCATTCCTCTATACACAGGCGCCGCGGCTGACGGGCTATTTTGGATTTCAACCTTGGCGGAACCGGCTGTCCACTGAAAAGAAGGGTATTATATTCTACCTCGTCCGGAGAACTCATACCCACTGCCACGGAAGCCAGCTCAGAGATTGATAAAATATACTGAAAGGCTTCTTCGGAACGACTCAATAGATGCCCACCACCCAATGCTTTCATCGCGTAAATTCCTTTTCCCGCGCTAAACGCTTTCTTGATGGCCTGGAGCATATCATGCGCCGTGCCTCCTTGGATCCCTATTCCCGCCATATTGAGCAACGGGTGGATCACATCTATTTCCGGAACAGCGGCGGCGCCCAGCACTCCTTCAACATGATGAGTGGAAACGCCGATTGCGCGAACATAGCCCTTTTCCCGGGCTTTTAACAGGTACTCTATCGCTTCCCAGTGGCCTTTTATCGTTAAAATAGATTCTTGCTCGTGCAGCATGAAAATATCGATATAATCCCTGTCAATCATCTTAAGCGCTTTTTCCACGCTCTCCCGCATACCTTGACCGGTATAAGCGTAACACTTCGATACGACGATAACCTCCCGGCCGAAATCCCGGAGCGCTTCACGAATGTAAGGATAAGTGCCATATAGCTCCGCAGTGTCAATAAAATTTACTCCCGCGTCCAATGCCCGGCGAATCACTCCAACTCCTTCCGCTAAAGGCAGATTGGCTTGTAGCGGACCTATGGTGAGGGCGCCAAAACACAAGCGTGAAACTGTAATGCCAGTCCTTCCAAGCACCCTGTACTGCAATTGCCGCCAACTCCCGTATAGGCTCAAAGACTATTCTTTAAGATAATTTTTCACCAGTTCCTCGAGCAGCTCATCCCGTTCCAAACGGCGAATCAAACTGCGGGCATTCCCGTGACTGGTGATATAAGCGGGGTCTCCTGAAAGCAAATAGCCAACAAGCTGATTAATGGGATTATACCCTTTCTCAACCAAAGCAGCGTAGACTTTTAGCAGGATATCCCGCGCCTGGTTATATTCTTCACCTTGAATCTTAAACATCATAGTCTTATCAGTAACATCCCACGTCATCGCGCTAACCCCCTTTCCCTATTATGTTCTAAAAAACTTTCGACAATCATATTTCTTTTCCTCTATTGCCAAATCATTTATAAATGCCTTTAAGAAAAATATTGAGAGACATTATTAAGTAAGATATAATAGTTACTAATTTCTAGGGAAAGGTGACGTTAATGATCTACCGCAAAGCTAAAATAACCGACGTTGAGCCGATTCACGCTTTAATTACTTATTACGCCGACCGGGGACTGATGTTGGCGCGCTCTCGCGCCATGCTTTACGAGAGTCTGCGTGAGCTAACAATCGCTGAAGATCAAGGTTCGGTGATCGGCGCCGGCGCTTTGAATATCATCTGGGAAGACCTCGCAGAAATTCGTGCGCTGGCCGTGGCGCCGGAATACGCCGGACGGGGAATCGGCCGCAGTCTACTCAAAACATTCATTGACGAAGCGCGGGAACTGGCCATTCCCCGTGTGTTCGCTTTGACGTACCAGCAGGTGTTTTTTGAAAAATGCGGTTTTCAAGTCGTGGCAAAAGAATCGTTGCCCCAAAAAGTCTGGAAAGAATGTGTCAACTGCCCTAAGTTCCCCAATTGCGAAGAAGTCGCCATGATTATTAATACTCGCAATCAGGAGCGTTAATCCTTAATTTGACTTTCCGCAACCTTGTAAGTCTTTTCCAGCGCGTCCCCGAGACGTGACGGGTCTTTGCCTCCGGCTTGGGCCATCTCAGGCCGCCCGCCACCGCCGCCGCCAACTGCGGACGCGATTTCCTTGATCAATTTACCGGCATGCAAGCCGCGGCCCAACAAATCTTTTGTCACCGCGGCCACCAGATTAACTTTATCTCCAACCGGGCTGCCCAGGACAATCACGCCGGTCCCTATTTTATCCTTTAACAGGTCCACCATGCCCCGCAAGCTGTCCATATCCGGCGCGGCGGCCTGCCCGGCCAGCACTTTTATCCCCTTTACTTCTTTTACCCGGTCCAACAAATCCTGCACCTGATACCTGGCCAGCCTGGCCTGGAGGACATCACATTCGGCTTCTAATTCTCTGACGTTCTGAAGAAGTCCTTCCACACGGCGTGTCGCCTCATGCGGCGGCGCCTTGACCAGCCGGGCGATTTCCGCCAATTGCTCTTCCCAAGCCTCAATGAAGCGCAAAGCGCCCTCCCCGGTTACCGCTTCAATCCGGCGCAGTCCGGCCCCGACGCTGCTTTCGCCCACAAGCTTGAACAGCCCCGCTTCGGCGGTAGAGCGCAGGTGCGTGCCGCCGCATAACTCCAGGCTGAAATCCCCCATCTTCACCGCCCTGACTCTTTCACCGTATTTTTCATCGAAAAGCGCGGCCGCTCCCATGGCGCGCGCTTCTGAAACCGATGTTTCAAAAATCTCCACCGGCAGGTTGGCAAGCACCGCGTTATTAACTATTTTCTCCACTTGTTTCAGTTCATCGGGGGACAAGGCGGCATAGTGGGTAAAGTCAAAGCGCAGCCTGTCCGGCTCAACCAGCGAACCAGCCTGGTGAACATGCCCGCCCAGCACTGTTTTCAACGCTTTTTGCAAGAGGTGCGTGGCCGAGTGGTTGCGGCTTACCGCGGCCCGCCTGGAACGGTCCACCTGCACCAGCACCTGGTCGCGCTCCTTCATCGCGCCGCTGACTACCTTGCCACGGTGTACAAAAAGGTTCTCCACCGGCTTGCTCACTTCGATGACTTCCACTTCCAGCCCGTCAGCGGTGACCCTGGCATGGTCGCTGACCTGGCCGCCTGATTCAGCGTAACAGGGGGTAACGTTGAGAATAAATTCGACGGTTTGCCCGGCTGCCGCCGATTTTACCCGCTCGTCTTCCTTGAAAATGCCGAGCACTTCAGCTCTGGCTTCCAACAAGTCGTATCCGACAAAAACAGTTTCCCCCAACTGCCCGCGCAAGTCTTTGAAAAAAGCGTCACGTTCAGAAATGTATTCGGTTTCCTGCCTGGCGTTCCTGGCGCGCTGCCGCTGCTCATCCATAGCCGCCCCGAAGCCGCCCGAATCAACAGCCAGCCCCTGCTCGGCAGCCATCTCCTGAGTAAGCTCCAGAGGGAAACCGTAAGTGTCGTAAAGTTTAAAAGCATCCGCGCCCGGGACCACCGAACCGCCCGACTTTTTCAACCCGGCAATAATCTGGTTCAACATTTCCGTGCCTTGGGCCAAGGTCTCCCCAAAACGTTCTTCCTCGGCTTGAATGACCTTTAGCACGTGTTCTTGCTTTTCAGTCAACTCCTGGTAGGCCGCGCCCATCTGCCGGATCACGGCACTAGCTACCTGGTTCAGAAAAAGACCCTGCATTCCCAACAGCCTGCCGAAGCGCACAGCCCGCCGGAGCAAGCGCCGGATCACATAGCCCCTGCCTTC
>MVQK01000196.1 GCA_002067515.1 Pelotomaculum sp. PtaB.Bin013
CTGCTCCTGGGACACCGTGTTGTTGTGCTTTCCAGAGCGCCCGCGGCTGTGCTTGACGCGGTGGATGTCGATATCCCGCTGGAACAGCGCAAGATCGGCCGGGACCCTTTGCCTGCCTGCTATGCCCGCATCATGGACCTGCTGGAGAGCGAGTAGCGTCCTGCCTCATCCCCTGCAACGCGTCCATCCCCCACATCAGCCTGATAATAGGCCCGGCGCTTGTTTTTTTAGGTTTTTTTGGATACAATGGTAAGTAGTAAATGTATGATTTACGGGGCGTCAATAGGGGGCTGTAAATATTGAAGAAAGTAGTCAGTGTCAGTCTCGGTTCTTCTAAACGCGATCACAAGGTTCAGGTGGAACTTCTGGGGGAGCAGTTTGAAATATCGCGGATGGGTACGGACGGTGACTTTAACCGGGCCCTGGAAGTGTTGCGGGAACTTGACGGAAAGGTGGACGCCATCGGTCTGGGCGGTATTGACGTTTACCTTTATGTCCGGCAAAAGCGCTACGCCATTCACGACGGGCTTAAGTTGGTGGAAGCGGTCAAAATGACGCCGGTGGTGGACGGAAGCGGTTTAAAAAATACCCTGGAGCGGGAAGTAGTACGCATCCTGGCTGAAAATACCGGCCTGCTTAAAAAAGGCATGAAGGTCCTGATGGTTAGTTCGCTGGACCGGTTCGGCATGGCGGAAGCCCTCTACGACATGGGCTGTGACATGACTTACGGCGACCTGATTTTTACCATGGGTATGACTTACCCAATCAAGACGGTGGCGGAGCTTGAGGATATCGCCAACCGCACCCTGCCCGATCTGGTTAAAATGCCTTTTCAGATGCTTTATCCCACCGGTAAAAAACAGGAGAGCCAGGACGAGGAAAAGGTGCGAAGATTCGCTGGCTACTATTATGAAGCGGATGTGATCGCCGGGGATTTTCACTTGATCAGGCGTTTTATGCCGGCCGGCATGAATGGGCAGACCATCTTGACAAACACTACCACGCGCGACGACGTTGAATTCCTGCGCGATAAGGGAATAGGCACCCTGGCTACCACTACCCCCGAATATGAAGGCCGTTCTTTCGGCACGAACGTTATTGAAGCCGCCATGGTGGCTATTCTGGGTAAACCGCTGGAGCAAATTGCCGCTGAAGATTACCTGGAACTGCTGCGCAGGCTGAACTTTCAACCCCGTATCCTGCGCTTGTCGTAATAGCCTGAACCTGGCAAATTGCGGACGGTTTATTAGCTAAAACAGCCGCCGGGGAGGTTTAAGATAGTTTTGGCGACTCATACTGAAATAACAGAAAGTCTTAAGGTGTTTAAAGATAATTACAACGGCAACGAGCGTTTAAAAATAATGAACAGGGACTGGAACCGCGTAGTGGTGATCAAAGCTACAGATATCGAATCCCTGCATACTTTGAAGGTACAAGACGGCTTGGTTTCATTGAAAGAAGGCGCTGTGGAAAATCCCAATCTGACGGTGATTTCCGACAGTGAAACCCTGGCTGATATTTTTTACGGCGATATCACTCCCACTGAGCCTTACAACAATGGTACCTTGCGGATTATAGGCCAGGAAGACGATATTATCCGGCTTGATTTCATTTCCCTGATGATCTGGGGTGAATAGCTTGCAGTTAAAAAGGGTCCTTACCCTGCGTACAGTGGTTGCCACCAGCGCCGGACTGACCCTGGCCACTTCGACCTTTGTCGCCGCCGTGCAGGTGGCTGGTTATGTTTTGGGAGATACCGCCTGGATCGCTATCCTGACCGGCGGGATTCTTTGTTTTTTAGCCGCGGCGTGTTTTTCCGAGTTGAACGGCCTTTTGCCCACGGCCAACGGCATCCGCCTCTATTTTAGCCGTGCTTTTAACGATCAGGTATCGTTGACGATTTCAATATTATACATGTCCATCGTGATCGTCGGCGTGGTCGGGGCGGAAAGCTATGTTCTTTCCAGGACATTAAGCGAGGTTTTTCCGGCGGTGCCGCCTTATAGCTGGGTTGTATTGCTGCTCCTCCTGGTCACCGTGATGAATCTCAGGGGCGTGAAAATAGCCGGGGTTTTCCAGGATGTGATTACTTACGGGCTGCTGGCTTCACTGGTGGCGATCAGCCTGGTCGCCCTGTATAAGGTTAACTTCCAACTCAACGCGCCTTTCGCGCCCGGCGGGGCTTCCGGCCTGATTAACGCGGTGGCGCTGGGGGTGTTCCTGTTTGTCGGTTTTGAGTGGGTCACTCCCCTGGCTGAAGAAGTGATCCAGGTAAAGCAAATTTCCAGGGGCATGATGATCGCGCTGGGTTTCCTGAGTGTGGCCTACGCTGTTTTCACCGTGGCCATGACCGCTGTGGTGCCGAAAGATGTGCTGGCGGCTTCGGCCGCGCCTCATATGTTGTTTGCCCGCGCAATCCTGGGCGGACCCGGCGCGGCGTGGATGGTGGCCCTCAGTCTGGCGGCCTCTGTGACCACCTATAACGCCGGTATGATCAGCGTGTCCCGTTTTATGTACGCTTCCGCGCGGGAGCATGTGCTGCCCGCGGTATTCAGTAGGGTGAGCATGCGTTTTTTTACCCCGTGGGTGTCCGTTGTTGTTCTCTTTTTTATCGCCATGACCGTGGCGGCGGTGACCCTGCTGACTCACCGCTACCTGGTTTTGTTGGAACTGGCTGCCGCCATGGAGTCCATCGTATATGTTCTGGCCGGACTGGCGGTAATCAGCCTGCGCCGCAAAATGCCGGACCAGCCCCGTCCTTACAGGATCAAGGGAGGGTTGGTTATCCCCGTGTTGACCGTCATGGTCTTTGCGCTGCTGGCGATAGCGGTCTTGTCCGCCGACATGTGGGCGCTCATTGATTTAGCGGCGGCTTTTCTGGTTTGCCTGATTTATGTGAACACGGCCGTACCATATTTAAAGAAGAAATATGAAGCCCGCAAACCGGCGGCACGACGGCGCCCGCCCCGGGCAAGCGAGAGTATTGAGGAAAATTAATACTTTTAAAAATTGCTATATAATCTGCTTTACCAAGGGAACTATTTGAAGCTATAGCCAGTCTAACCACATAAGCGTTGAAGTTTCATAAAGATACAGACTTCGACTTTATGTGGTTTTTTAACGTAGTTTTCCATAATTTTTATAGAAATGTAATTACAATTAAGAGGATTTTTGGATATTAATGTAGAATTTTATTTCAGTTAGTTAACTATTAACGCTGTGAGGCGTAGGGGGGTCGATAATGCACTTAAAGAACCGGTTACCGTTTGTATTTTTTGTTTCGCTGGTGCTGACGCTGTTCCTTGGCATTTTTCTGGCATATCCGGATATATCCGCCGCCGGT
This sequence comes from Pelotomaculum sp. PtaB.Bin013, assembly GCA_002067515.1. Taxonomy (GTDB): domain Bacteria; phylum Bacillota; class Desulfotomaculia; order Desulfotomaculales; family Pelotomaculaceae; genus Pelotomaculum_D; species Pelotomaculum_D isophthalicicum. The sequence continues at coordinate 3,344 of MVQK01000196.1, forward strand.
GAGATTGCTGTCGTGAAAGTCGATGTCGCCAATATTCGCACCGGGCCGGGGACAGACAATAGTGTGTTTTCGCAGGTGGGTTTGGCTGAGCGCCTTCCGGTGTTGGGAAAATCAGGTGACTGGTGCCAGGTGAGAATCAGTGACGGCTCAACCGGCTGGGTGGCCGGCTGGCTGGTCGCCCTGGAAACTACCGGAACCACGCCAGAACCTTCCCGTTCGGGGGAGGATTCCGGCAGCTTGAAAACCGCCGTGGTTACCGGCAGCGTGGTAAATATCCGCAGCGGCCCGGGTACTTCAAACGGGGTGATCGGGCAGGTTAACCAGGGGAATACCCTTTCAATCCTGGAACAGTCCGGCGACTGGTACCGCGTTAAGTTATCGAGCGGCTCAACCGGCTGGGTAGCCGGCTGGCTGGTCAGTGTCCGTTCCGCGCCGGCTCAGACTTCTCCTCCGGTTAACCAGGACACGGGCGGTAAAACACCCGGAGACAATAGCGGGAAAGCGGACAACCAGTCCGGCAAGGCGCTTTCCCTAAATGTCAGTGATTCGGGTGGCAAAACGAGCGCTACTTTGAAAGCTAGCGCGCCGTTTAATTACTCTTCTTTTTTCCTGAATAATCCGGACCGGCTGGTTGTGGATATGCAGGGGGTCACTCCCGGCGACCTGCCGCTCAACACCACAGTTGATTCCAAGTCTGTAAGTCAGGTGCGAGTGGGATATTTTCAAAAGAACCCTGACGTCACCAGGCTGGTTTTTGAATTAAAGGGCGGCGCCCAGTACCTGGCGTCATTGTCCACCGACCAGAAGACATTGACGGTTGAAACGTATATTCCCAATGTTAGCGGGTCTTACCGGGGCAAGATCATTACCATTGACCCCGGCCACGGGGGAAGCGATCCCGGTGCCATCGGCGCGGGCGGAACCAAGGAAAAGGAAGTAACCCTGGACATTGCCAACCGGATTGCCAGAATCTTGGAGGCGAATGGAGCCAAGGTTGTCATGGCCAGGTCAGGAGATACGGATGACGACCTCTATGAGCGCACTGATAAAGCTAACAACGCCAAGTCTGACGTTTTTGTCAGCATTCACATCAACGCCAACAACGATAAGTCGATCGGCGGTACCACAACATATATTTACAGTGGTACAGGCGCCAGAGTTCAAGAGAGCGACAGGCTGGCGCGCTGTGTTCAAGCTGAAATGATCAAAACCCTGGGATTGCGGGATATCGGTGTTAAGAGCGCCAATTTCGCGGTGTTGCGTACTTCCAATATGCCGGCTATTCTAGTGGAAGTAGCGTTTATTTCCAATGCGGCGGAAGAAAAATTGATGCGTACCGATAGTTTTCGCAGTAAAGCGGCGGAAGCGATTGCCAGGGGGATCGGGTTGTACTTTGCCCAGAGAAGGACAGCTTAAAAATT
>MVQK01000197.1 GCA_002067515.1 Pelotomaculum sp. PtaB.Bin013
TGAAGTAGCAGACGTAACCATTATTGGAGCCGGTGTGATCGGAGCGGCTATCGCAGCAAAGGTGGCCCAAGAAAGCCGGCAGGTTTACGTTATTGAAAAAAATGAATCATTCGGCATGGAAACCAGCAGCAGGAACAGCCAGGTTATCCATGCAGGTTTGTACTATCCCGAGAATTCTTTGAAAGCAAAAACCTGTGTGGAGGGAAACAAACTCCTTTATGACCTGTGCCGGCGCTTTGCGATCGGACATAGAAATACCGGCAAGATAATTGTAGCGGTGGATTCGTTTGAGTGTGACGCTTTGGAAGATTTGTTGAATAAGGGCAGGAAAAATGGTGTAGAAGATTTACGGTTGCTGTCAAGGCGTGAATTGCAGTCTTTGGAGCCAAACATTGCCGGTGTAGCCGCCCTCTTATCGCCGTCAACCGGAATTCTCAACGTACATGAATTGATCAAAATGTTTTTGAATCAAGCTAAAGAGTTGGGAGCACAGGTAGTATACAAGTCGGAAGTAACCGGCGTTGAAAAAGACAACGCTCTCTATCAGATTGAAGTTGACAGTTCCGGGGAGAAGTTTTTATTTGAAACCCGGGTTGTGATCAATAGCGCTGGTTTACACGCGGATGAGGTAGCCCGTATGGCTGGTATCGACATTGCTGGGGCGGGTTATACTTTGTATTACTGTAAAGGAGAATACTACAGTGTTTCATGGGGAAAAAGCAGGTTGATCGACCGGCTGGTATACCCGGTGCCGCCGGCCAAGCTGACTGGCGTCGGAGTACATGTGACCCTGGATCTGGACGGCAGGATACGGCTAGGCCCGAGCGCGCAATATATAGACGAAATCGACTATCATATAGACGACTCGAACAAGCGGCAATTTTACGCGGAAGCAAAAAAACTGCTTCCGTTTCTGGACTATGATGATATAGAGCCAGAGATGGTGGGAATAAGGCCAAAGCTGCAAAAACCGGGGGAAGGGCAAAAAGATTTTATCATCCGGCACGAGACTGACCGTGGCTTACCCGGGTTGATCAATCTTATCGGGATAGAATCACCCGGAATCACCGCTTCTCCGGCGATCGCCGATATAGTAAGCGATATGGTGAAACAGATACTGTGAATATCGGTATACAATATTCTTGAGGTTATATTTGATAATATATATTGACAAGTAAAATGAACTAATCTAGAATACTTGTTAATAAGAGTTTTTGATACGAAGCAGTATCAAACTGGCGAAGACGCTTTTTGGGAGTAAATTCCTGAAAAGCTTTTTTGTTAGGGTTATAAAGACGTAACTTGATAGGGCAGTGACGCTCTTGCACAGGAAATTATCCTGCGGTAAGAGCGTTTTCTGTTATAAGGGAACCAGAAAACAAGCGTAGGCTTCCGAAATGAGGCGCCAAGTCCGGGGCTACGCCGTCAAGCGGTTCTCAATGAGTAAAAGGAACTAGTTTTAAGGAGGCTGAAAAAAATGACAAAATTGTACTTGCGTCTTGTAATGATACTTACGACAATTTTTATGGCAATACCAGCCTTAGCCTGGGCTGACGATACTACGGAAGCTGTTGTGGAAAATACCATTAGCGCGGGCGATACTGCATTTGTATTAATATCAGCCGCTCTGGTGATGCTGATGACCTTGCCCGGCCTGGCCTTGTTCTACGGGGGCTTGTCCCGCAAGAAGAATGTTCTCAGCACGATCATGTACAGCTTTTTTGCAATGATAGTAATCAGTATTCAGTGGGCGCTTTACGGTTACAGCTTATCTTTTGGACCGGACGTGCACCATATCATCGGCAGCCTTGACTGGATAGGGTTAAAAAATGTCGGACTTGACGCGAACCCGGATTACTCAGCGACGATTCCCCACCAGGCGTTCATGGTCTTTCAGATGATGTTCGCGGTGATTACCCCGGCTTTAATATCAGGTGCCTTCGCGGAAAGGATGCGCTTTCCGGCCTTTCTGGCATTCCTGATTCTCTGGGCGACTTTCATTTACGACCCGGTAGCGCACTGGGTGTGGGGTGTAAACGGTTGGCTGCGCAACCTTGGCGCTTTAGACTTCGCGGGTGGTACCGTAGTCCACATTATTTCCGGTGTTTCCGGTTTGGTTGCGTGTATAGTTCTGGGCAAGCGCAAGGGGCACGGCAGTGTGCCGATGATTCCGCACAACCTGCCTTTCACAGTAATTGGCGCAGCCCTGCTGTGGTTTGGCTGGTTCGGTTTTAACGCCGGCAGCGCCCTAGGCGCCAACGGCCTGGCCGCGAGCGCTTTCGTTGTGACTCACCTGGCTACGGCGGCGGCGGCACTGTCCTGGGTAATTTCAGAATGGATTCATCACGGCAAGCCAACCACCCTCGGCGCAGCTTCAGGCGCGGTAGCCGGTCTGGTGGCCATCACACCCGCTTCCGGTTTTGTAGAGCCGATGTCGGCAATCATCATCGGACTGGTAGCCGGCATGCTCTGCTACCTGGCGGTAGGTGTGGTCAAGGCGAAGCTCCGTTACGACGACTCGCTTGACGCCTTTGGCGTGCACGGTATCGGCGGTACCTGGGGCGCCCTGGCGACCGGGTTGTTCGCCACCAAGGCAGTCAACCCACTCGGCAATGACGGGCTCTTTTACGGCAACCCCGAGCAGTTAGGTATCCAGCTAATCGCAACAGCTTCAAGCTGGGCTGTGGCGATAATCGGCACTTACGTCATCCTGAAGGTTATCAACGTGTTTGTCAAGTTGCGTGCGACAGATGAAGAGCAGGAGTCCGGCATGGATATATCCCAGCACGGAGAGGACGCATACACCGATTTTGTTCTTTCAGCATCCATGAATATGCCTGGGTTTTCAGAGGTAAAGGAACGTTCAACTGTAGTAAAGCCTGTTATGTGACCAGTGTGAATAGCGGACAATAAATATATTCTATCGTAGAAAAACAAAGGGGGAGAAATAACCTTGACCAAAATTGAATGTATCCTTCGTCCGGGTAAGCTTGAGGACGTCAAGGAAGCCGTAAACAAATACGGTATTCACGGGATGACCGTGACCCAGGTGATTGGTTGTGGGCTTCAGAAAGGCCGTACCGAAGTATACCGCGGCGCCGAATACAGTATTAACCTGTTGCCGAAGATTAAGTTGGAGATGGTTATACCTGATGAAGACGTAGCTGAAGTATTGAAGATAATTACGGAAGTCGCCCGTACCGGTGAGATAGGTGACGGTAAAATTTTTACGTATAAGATTGATGATGCGATTCGGATCAGAACCGGTGAAAAAGGTGATGATGCTATCTAGTTAACAAGTCTATATGAAATTATGTTGAAAAATTGCTTAGCAATGGAGCGGCAGGATTCAACATCGCAATACTAAGATGAAAATATCTGAACACAGTGTGTGTTTATTTACACGGCAGTGATAAAAAATTGGCAAGGACGCCTATTCCCATAAAGGGAGGCGTCCTTTTTATTGCCAAAAACAGGTGGTTAGGAGGAAGGATTATGAGGAAGATAGCAATTTACGGCAAGGGTGGCATCGGCAAGTCTACGACCACCCAGAACACAGTGGCGGCTCTTGCAGAGAGCGGAAAAAAAGTGCTGGTGGTGGGATGCGATCCCAAGGCCGATTCCGGCAGATTACTCCTTCACGGGTTGAACCAAAGGACGGTCCTGGATACCCTGCGAGAAGAAGGTGAAGATATCGATATGGAGGACATCATGCGGGAAGGGTTTGGAGATACCAGATGTGTGGAATCCGGTGGGCCTGAGCCGGGCGTCGGCTGTGCCGGCAGGGGGATCATCACCTCCATCAATTTGCTGGAGTCACTGGGAGCTTTTACGGAAGATTTGGACTACGTCTTTTATGATGTGCTTGGTGACGTTGTTTGCGGTGGATTTGCCATGCCGATTCGTGAAGGTAAAGCCAAAGAGATCTATATCGTGGCTTCCGGTGAAATGATGGCATTGTACGCCGCCAACAATATTAGCAAAGGTATCAGGAAATTTGCCACCACCGGCGAGGTAAGGCTGGGCGGCATCATCTGCAACAGCCGTAAAGTGGATAACGAATACGATCTTTTAGAGGCTTTCGCCAAAGAACTCGGCTCTCAACTCGTTCATTTTGTGCCAAGAGACAATCTAGTGCAGCGGGCGGAGATTAACAAGAAAACTGTAATTGATTTTGACCCGGCCGCAGACCAGGCAAACGAATACAGGAAGCTGGCCCAAAAAATCGACGGCAACGATATGTTTGTAATTCCCGAGCCTATGACCCAAGACCGGCTTGAAGAGATATTGATGGAGCATGGCATCATGGATTGAGTCTTTAGGGAAATAAAGTTTACTCAGAAGAACTGGAGTGGCGCTTGCCAACGGGCTCATATTCGCCCCTTAAAAATGTTCGAGTTCGTTCACCTTCGGGCGAAGGTCTTGCTCGCTCGCTTCACTCGCTCAAACAGTTCCCTCGCTTGTCCTCAGGTTCACTCGCTCTTTGAATTAGGGCTTAAAATCGCCCTAATGGCAAGCGCCACTCCAACCTGAGCAAACTTTATTATAAATAAACTGTAGCTACTCAGGAGTAAAGAGAAAGAATGAGAATGGTTTACCGTATCGAAACATTCTGACTACTGACTGCTGAATTCTGAATACTTGAATTTAAAAGAAGGAGTGACCGCCATGATAATGATCAGGGCTAT
>MVQK01000198.1 GCA_002067515.1 Pelotomaculum sp. PtaB.Bin013
AGAGGCTTGATTGTATGAACATCCAGAACCCCGGCTTTGACGCCCTTTTCCGCCAGATAGTCCGCCGCTTCCATGGCAGCCGTAACCATGATCCCGGTGGCAATGATGGTGGCGTCCTTTCCTTCCCGCAGCACTACCGCTTTTCCCGGCTCAAACTTAAAGTCAGAGCCGTGCAGCACCGGGACCCCGGCCCGCCCCAGGCGGATATAAACCGGCCCATTGATGGCCGCCGCCGCCCTGACCGCCCCCGCTGTTTCAACCGCGTCGGCGGGCACAAATACCGTCATATTCGGCAACACCCGCATGATCGCAATGTCTTCCACCGACTGGTGCGAGCCGCCGTCCTCGCCAACGGTAATTCCGGCATGGCTGGCCCCGATCTTAACATTCAGCGCGGAGTAAGCCACGCTGTTGCGCACCTGCTCGAAAGCCCGGCCTGACGCAAAAATGGCAAAAGAACTGCAGAAAGGAATTTTACCCGCCGCGGCGAGGCCGGCGGCAGTGCCGATCATATTTTGCTCAGCCACTCCCATATCAAAAAAACGTTCGGGAAAGACTTTCCCAAAATCAAAAGTTTTTGTGGATTTCGCCAAGTCGGCGTCAAGCGCCACTACGTCCGGATTCTCCCTGCCCAATTGCAGCAGCGCTTCCCCATAAGCCTCCCTGGTCGCTATTTTTTTACTCATTGACTTTACCCCTCTCAAAGACGCAAATCTGAATCCAATTCCGCCAGGGCCTTTTCCACTTCGCCAGGTTTCGGCGCCGTACCGTGCCAGCCGACCTGGTTTTCCATAAAGGATACGCCCTTGCCTTTGACAGTTTTGGCAACGATCATGGTGGGTTTGCCTTTGATCGTTTTTGCTTCGTCCAGCGCATCTATAATTTGTTTGATGTCATGACCGTCAATATCTAGCACATGCCAACCAAAAGCGCGCCATTTATCCGCTACCGGCTCAGGTGACATTACCTCGGTTATCGGGCCGTCAATCTGTAAGCCGTTATGGTCGACAAAGGCTGTCAAGTTATCCAGCTTGTAATGAGCGGACGCCATGGCTGCTTCCCAGACCATTCCTTCATCTAGTTCGCCGTCTCCAAGCAGCGCGTAAACACGGTAATTCTTTTTATCCAGCCGGGCAGCCAAGGCCATGCCATTGGCGGCGGACAAACCCTGCCCCAGTGAACCGGTGGACATATCCACACCGGGCGCCTTGCGCATATCCGGATGACCTTGCAGCCGGCTGCCCAACTTGCGTAGTGTCATCAACTCCTCCTCCGGGAAAAACCCTCTCCCGGCCAGGGCAGCATACAAAACTGGAGCAGCGTGCCCCTTGGAGAGTACAAAACGGTCGCGGTCGGGCCAATCCGGCCGGTTGGGGTCGAGGCGCAACTCATGGAAATATAACACGGCGACGATATCGGCTGAAGACAGGGACCCGCCCGGGTGCCCCGAACCAGCCTCCCCCAACATATTAATTATGTTTTTTCTAATCTCTTTTGCCTTGCTCTTCAGTAATTCAATTTCCCCCATCCCATAACCCCCGTGTCATTTACTTATACTCTTTGAAACCTTCCCCGAGCACCTCGTGCACATCCGCCAGGATTACGAAAGCATGAGGATCAACTTGATAAATAATTTCTTTCAGACGGGACACTTCCGACCGGTTTACTACCGAAAGGAGAACCTCTTTATCGACACCTGTATACACACCGCGCGCCGGCCAGGCAGTAGCGCCCCGGTTCAATCCTTCCACAATCGCGGCGGATATTTCCGCCGGACGGTTGGATATTATTAAAAAAGCCTTGGTGTAACTAAACCCTTCCTGAACCAGATCAATCAGCCAGGCGGTAACAAAAATGGTGATCAGCGCGTACATCGACAGTTCCGCCGACTCAAAAACATAACCGGCGGTAATCACTACCGTGGCATCTACCAGGAAGAGCAACTGCCCGATATTTACCCCCGTATATGTGCGTAATATAGCCGCCAGCAAGTCGGTCCCCCCGGTTGTGCCATTATACTTAAAAACAAGCCCAAGTCCCAGCCCGACCAGCACTCCGCCGAACAAACAGGCCAGCAATAGGTCATGCGTGGGAACGGGCAATAAAGGCACAAGCGCGTCAACCGCCAGGGAAAGGGTTAAGGTTCCGTAAAGTGAACGAAAGCCGAATTGCAATCCCAGGCGGTAAATTGCCGCAGCGAACAGAGGGACATTCAAAACAAGCATAGCCGCTCCAACAGGAACATTGATCAAATAGTGCAGGATAGTGGCAATGCCGCTGACTCCCCCGGCGGCAATCTTATTAGGGATGAGGAACATATCCAGACCCATGGCGGTTAAAATGACACCGGCGCTCACCCCGATAATTTCCTGGATAAATTTTAAACGCATTTTGTGACACTCCGGGATTACCATGAATCTATTGCGTATAACTATGTTGTCCAGAACATTACGAGGCTATAAAATACGCACCAAAATTAGTATTCTTTTTCTTGACGTAAATTCCTTCCCTGGTGTCGAAATTGATCACATTAAGAACTCTAAAAATAAAAAACCGCTACCTTTTATAGCAACGGTAAAGAAACTTGATATTATATCACGGCTCAAACAATTTTAAAGGACGAACATGAGCCCGTTGGGTAAGCGCCACGTCATACACCTGTAGAATCTTGATAACCATACATATATGCTTACCCATTTAGCTTCCGCGCTTTATCCTTTAAATAAGCGGCAATAAACGCGTCGATTTCCCCATCCATGACCGCGTTGATATTTCCGTTTTCCTCATTGGTGCGGTGGTCTTTAACCAGGCTGTATGGGTGAAAGATGTACGAGCGAATCTGGCTGCCCCACGCGATTTCTTGCTGATTGCCCCGCAGGGCGGCTAGTTCGGCTTCTTTCTTTTGCAATTCAAGATCTATCAGCTTTGCCTGGAGCATTTTCATTGCAGCCAGACGGTTTGATATCTGTGAGCGCTCATTCTGACATGTTACTACAATACCTGTGGGTATGTGGGTAATGCGGACTGCAGAGTCCGTTTTATTGATATGCTGACCTCCAGCCCCGCTTGAGCGAAAAGTATCGATTTTCAGATCATCCTGGCTGATTTGCACGTCCACATCATTTTCTACTTCAGGAAGCACGTCCAGGGACGCAAAGGATGTATGCCTGCGGCCGGCGGCGTCGAAAGGCGAAATACGGACCAGACGGTGCACTCCTTTTTCAGAGCAGAGGTAGCCATAGGCATTAGGACCAACCACCTCAAGGGTTGCGCTCTTGGTGCCCGCCTCGTCGCCCGGCAGCATGTCAAGAACATCAATCTTAAACTTGTGGCGTTCCGCCCATCTGGTATACATTCTAATCAGCATATCGACCCAGTCCTGGGCTTCCGTGCCGCCCGCGCCGGCATGAAGAGAAATAATCGCGTTGCCCTGGTCATACGGCCCGTTTAAAAGGACGGCCAGCTCCAAATCTGTCACTTTCCGGTTGAGGGTTGTCAATCCTTCCTTCACTTCAGCGGCAATTTCTTCGTCTTCCTCATCTTCACCCAGTTCAGCCAGAACCTCCAGATCCTCAAATTCCCTAGCCAGTTCGTGGAAAAATAAAACCTTATCCCTGAGAATAGCCACCCGCTGGGTAATTTTCTGAGCGTTTTCCTGATCATTCCAGAAACCTGGTTCAAGCATTTGCTTTTCTAATAAAGATATTTCTTCTTCTTTTTTTATTATGTCAAAGAGAAACCCTCAAATCTTCCATTCGTTTGCCGATAGGCTCAATTTCTCGCTTCAGTTCGATAAACATTCTCTCACCATTTTCTAAATTATTTTATTTAGGTAGTCAGAATTCAGAATACTTCGAGACGATAAACCATTCCCTCATTCTGACTCCTGAATTCTGACTCCTGATCATCTAGACTGCTTCCGCCCTGCCACAGCACTTCTTATACTTTTTGCCGCTGCCGCACGGACAGGGCGAATTGCGCCCCACCTTATTCTCCCTGCGCACCGGTTGTTTCGGACCTTCCTCAGCATAGCGGTTTTCTATAACCTGCCGTTTTTGCCGCTGTTCCGGCTGGACCACATTCACACGGAAAATGTAACGCACCACATCGTCCTGGATGGAGTCAATCATATTCTGAAACATTTCATATCCTTCAAACTTATACTCCACCAGAGGGTCTTTCTGGCCGTACGCCCGCAGACCAATGCCCTCCCGGAGCTGATCCATGGCGTCAAGGTGATCCATCCATTTCTCATCAACAATGCGGAGCATAACCACCCGTTCGATCTCCCGCATCATTTCCCCGCCTAGTTCTTGTTCCCTGGCTTCGTACATCTCGCTTGAGCGCTCAACCAGGAAGGACTGCAATTCATTGCGTCCCATACCTTCCAGGTCTTCCGGCGACAATCCGGAATTCGGCAGGAAAATTTGCTCAGAGTATTCCAGCAGCCCTTTCAAATCCCATTCTTCGGGGTAAACCCCTTCCGGAGCATAAGTGGCTACGGCCCGCTCAACTGCAGCGCCAATCATTTCCATAATATTCTCTTTAAGATTGCCCCCCGTAAGCACCTGGCGGCGCTGCCTGTAGATCAATTCACGCTGCTGGTTCATTACATCATCGTACTGGAGCACGTGCTTGCGGATATCGAAGTTACGGTTTTCCACCCTTTTTTG
>MVQK01000199.1 GCA_002067515.1 Pelotomaculum sp. PtaB.Bin013
GAGAGCCGGGTAAAACGGTCAGGCCGAGCAGCAATGTCGCATACAGCGCCGGCGTCAGCATACTGCGGCGCATATTGTCGATGATCTGCCAGCGAGTGAGGAGAGATAAGCCAACCGGCAAATATTTTCCCCGCCGGTCGCGGACACGGTGGAACAGCCATATGAGCAATTGCCAGTCGCCGCGCACCCAACGGTGCATTCTCTTCTGATAAGCGCTAAAAGTAGACGGATGTTCATCTATTAATTCGATGTCCGACAAAAGGCCGGCCCGCAAAAATCCACCTTCCAACAAATCGTGGCTGAGCACCCGGTTTTCTGGTATGCGTTCACACAATACTTTCGCAAATGTATCAACGTCGAAAATCCCCTTCCCCGTAAAAATACCTTGTCCCAATCCATCCTGGTAAGGGTCCGAGGCGGCAAAGGAGTATGGATCAATCCCCGGATTGGAGGACCACAGATAAGCGAATCGCGAACGTAAAGCCGCTCTGTGGCTGATGCCGATACGCGGCTGCAATACGCCGTATCCTTCAATAACACGGGTCTGCTCATAATTTAAACGTGGCCGGTTGTAAGGAAGATGCAAGGTGCCAATCATCCGCTGCGCGCTCCCCACCGGCAGTTGCGTATCCGCGTCGAGCGTGATGACATATCGAATCCGCTTCAGGATAGACATGTCACCGTCGACACAGTCGTAAGTCGTATCAGTACTTCCTTTAAGCAATTCTACGAACTCAACCAATTTGCCCCGCTTGCGCTCCCAACCCATCCATACCCCTTCTGACGGGTTCCACAGCCTGCGGCGTTGAAAAAGGTGAAATGTACTCCCGCCCGGCTGGGAATACATGTGATTCAACTCCTCAATGCTTGTGCGCGCGGCTGCCAGGATGTCGGCGTCCGCCGGCACTTTTTCCGCGCCCGTGTCAACAAAATCCCCCAGGAGCGCAAAGTGAATATTCGAGTCGCGATTAGCCAAGTAATGCAGCTCCAGCCGTTCCGCCGATTCCCGGACTTCTTTGACGCTGGACCAGATTACCGGGATGACGACCATAGTAGCCGCTTCAGGCGGAACACCGCGCGAAAAATCATATCTCAAAAGCGGCTGCGGCCGCCTGGCGCATTCAATAAGCCAGTGCGCCGCAGTGACTACCCACTCGCTGGCTGGCAAGATCAACGCAAGCAAAATCGCCGCCCACTGGGCAAATGTTAAGCTGGCGCTGCCTTTTATCCACATGGCGAATCCAAACAGGGCAACCGCGTACAAACCTGCAAGAACGCTGAAATACACTCCAGTCGCACGGCGCAAAATACCTATTTCCGGTATATAGCGGGGTGTGCTGCACATTTTTAACGCACGGCGCAATTCCTTGATACCGTCCGGTTCGAGCAGGTAGTATGCGACAAATGCTTTGCGTGGCATTTTCTCTAAGTCTGCCGGACTGACAGCATCTTTTTCCACCTTCGCTTTTTCCGTGTGCACCTGCCCGTATTCCTTTGCCGCAAGCTCAACAGCCTGTTTCGCTACCAGACTTTCCGGCAAACGCAAGCGGCGGGCTAATTTTTCAACACGATCCCGCAAAACATCACGACTTGAAAAATCAAGTAGCGGATAGACTCCCGTACTTTCTTCGCGAAGGTCTTTTTCAACAATGGAAATTCGTTCGAACGAGTCGCGCCAGTCCCAGCGCGATATATTACGCAAACCGCTGATGAGGTTGCCTGCAGTCAATTGATAGGCGGCCTGTAATTGGTATTCATAAGAAACAATACGATCAAAGCTATCGGGTCCGTTTTCCAGCTTGCACATCAGCCATTCACGTACTGTCGCCAAATCGTCCGCCCTCTCGCGCAAGTGCCTGACCAAGTGGACAATCAGCGGTCCGGATAATGGTATGTTCTGACCCGCCTCTTCAAGGGCAGTTTGCAGAACTTCCGGATTCAACTTTGACAATTCTATTCGTTCCAACAACTTTTCGACTAGCGTGCACACCTCTCGCCGTTCACGAACCATTTCCATGACCTCGGCAAGACGCCTGATTATAGCAATGCGCAGGATAAGCGGCAACGCCCATACCTCAGCGATGGTCAAAACCGATACTTCCTGGTAATAATTGATATATGAAACAAGCGATTTTTCGTCCAGATTCCCATCAACCTGCTCAAGATAATCGGAACAGACAGAAAACACCCTTGTCTTGCAGGTCTTGCGCAAATGCGGCAAATCCCGTAAAAGCTTTTTGGAAAGCTGATGCCGGATGACCAGCACTTGTTCTTCGATAAATTCCGCGTGATCAAGCAGCCATTCTTCAGCGGGTTGGGAACAACTCACACAACCGTCATTAAGAGACTGTATGAACGCGCGCAAATTACTAACGTCTGCATAAAACTCCCGCCACAATCGCTTTGATGGTCTGCGTCTCATGTAAGGATCGTGCGCTAGCGCCAGTTCATGAGCTTTCTGCTGGATCTGTTCAGTGTTTATTATCATTAGACCTCCTGAAATAATCAGAAGTTGGGAACGTGATTCAGGATGATTTACAATGCTGCATAACAGAATCGGGAACAGTTAAAATATTCCCCTTTTGGGTTCAAATTATTAATTTTGTGTATAAAAAAAAGAGCCCCCCAAAAACGCCGTTGGCTCCTTGAATAACAACCAGGGATAAATAAATACTCCAGAAGCAAGAATCATTACCGCTTCTGGAGCATTCTACTTAGTAAGTTCTAAAGTTTTATTTTACCGTTTATTGTTACTTCCCTCTTTCCAATATATTTCTCACGAAGTTTCGGCTTGTCAATTTTCCCTGTCGGGTTTCGCAAAACCACATCAAAGACAATTCTTTCAGGCCACTTAAATTTAGCCAAGCCAGCGTTCTTGCAATGTTCTATAACCTCTCCCTCGGTCATGGTTTCTCCATCTTTTAGGGTTACGATAGCCATAGCGATTTCCACCAACCGTTCATGCGGGTAACCAATAATCGCCACATCCTGAATTTTTGGGTGACTAAACAACACCGCTTCAATTTCTACCGGAAAAATATTCTCGCCACCCCTGATGATAAGGTCTTTCTTCCTGTCGACAATGTAAAAATAGCCTTCCTCATCAATCTTTACCAAATCGCCGGTATAGAGCCAACCGTCTTTAATAGTTTTTGCAGTCATCTCGGGGTTGGAGTAATACTCCTTCATTATTCTGGACCCTTTTAAGATTAGCTCTCCTACTCCGCCGGCTGGAACATCATTTCCATTATCGTCAACCGCGCGGGCTTCCATATAAAAAGTGGGTTTTCCAATCGAGCCCGGTTTTCTCAAAACGTCTTCGTCGTATAAATTAATGCTCCCGCCTCCACCGCCTTCAGTAATGCCATAAATATTGCCTGTTTTGAATGGGAATATCCTTTTTATATCCTGCAGCAAAGAAGGAGGAACCGGTTGCGCGCCAATTACCAAAGAACCGGTAAAGTGCGAAAAATCGTACTCTTTAATATTGATTTCACCTTTTTTTATCGCATTTACCGCGTCTGACATGGTTGGTACCGTGATCCAACTGTTATTAACCTTTTCTTCCACTATACAATCGAGCAGCCATTTCGGTTGCAATCCATTCAAAATAACAATTTTACCGCCAGCGAGGTAGCATGGAAAGGAAAGAAAGAAACTGCCGCTATGATAAAAAGGCTGGGGCGCCAGATATACTGTTTCTTTGCCTTCATCATAAGTTAGGGCATTGCCGACACCTATTTCGTACAAAGTTTTGTGAGACTGGCAAACAGGTTTTGGCGGTCCGGTCGTTCCAGAGGTAAACATCAACTCCGCCGGGTCATCGTCATCTACATCAACAAGAATATCCTCAACACTGGCGTTTTGAATAATACTTTCGTATGCGATCATACCGCCGGGAATTTGCTCGCCAATACAGATATAATGTTTTATGGTTTTCATTTCTTCCTGTATCGGTTGAACCTTCGATAGAAAACCGTCGCTCAGAATAAAAGCAACCGGTCCACAAGCCTTGGCCGCATGCATGATATCCTGACTGGCAAAGCGAAAACTAAGGGGAACAGCAGTGGCGCCTACTCTCAAAATAGCGTGAAACGTGACATACCACTCTATGCTGTTCATTTGCAGGTGAAGAACGAAATCACCTTTTTTTACGCCTAAATTATGCTTCAGATAATTGGCCACTTTATTTGTTTGTTCGTTAAATTCCTTCCAGGTGAGGACTCTCCTCTCGCTTCGCTCTGGATTACGTTCAATAAGAAAATCCTGGCCAGGATATTTTTTGGCATTAATCATGCCGAAATATGCAAAGTTCATTTTTCCACCCCGGTTATTTTGATATATGTTCATGATGTTAATTAATTGCCCGCAATGCTTAATTTGCCATTTCCACCCCGTTCATTTGATTTATGGTCATAATTAACAGCAAATTAGTCAATTAGCTATTTGAAAATAAAAAAGCCCCTCGCCCTATAGGGACGAGAAGCTTAATACTTTCGTGTACCACCCTGGTTGGCCTACAAACAACATAGTACCCTTAATCAAGAGTACGGGAATTAATCCGATACCCCCTCCCTTGTAACGTTGGGATTACGTCCTAACCTACTGGCCGTGCGAAACGGTTTCAGCCGGCGTCTCCAGAGAGAACTTCGGCGGGCCTTTTCCTAAGAG
>MVQK01000200.1 GCA_002067515.1 Pelotomaculum sp. PtaB.Bin013
CTCCCGGATTCGGTATGGAGGGCAAAATGGGAAGCTTACAAAATCAGGTTGGCCGAGGAAAGGCCGGAAATATTGAAAGAAGTTAACAAGGACGGCAAACCTTGCGGCAAGGGTCATATTCACAATATGGCGCGGCGGCTGGTGCAAAGGGAGTTTTTGAGAAGTTTATATTCGTTGTGGAGTGAGTTTGAGGTTTTGTAGCGGGGTATCAAAGTTCGCCTTGTTATCAAACGTCAGCATGTAATACCGCTGCAAAGTTTTGCGGGGTGGGTGTCAATTGAGTGGTTGTTATCAAGCGTTTGCATGCAACCCCACCCCGGTACATAAAATTTTTTCGCTATTGGTGTCAAGGAAAACTTTGCTATCAATAAGGCACATGCAACCCCATAGCAAGGTTTTGGCGGGTGTCAACCGTTGTTTTGTTATCAACTGATGATATGCAACCTCGCCACAAAGTTTAAGGCAGCAGGGTGTCAAGGATGAATATGTTATCAACTTTCGCCGTGCAACCCCTGCCACATACATAGGATGGGTGTCAATAGGTTTTGTGTTATCAACCTAGTAACTGCAACCCCATCCAAAAGCGGTGAAGTATCAAGAACTAACTTGCTATCAATCGAAGTCTTGCAACCTTCACCGTAATACATAATATGGGTGTCAACAGTCGCCGTGCTGTCAATTCGGCACTTGCAACCCCATACAAAAAACATGAAAGGAGGCCACCATGCGCTATATTTTATCACTTCACCTGCAAAACTTCATGTCGCATAAAGATTCTAAGTTTAGCCTGGCAGAACCCGGCGAATTAACTTGTTTATCCGGTCCGTCAGATTCTGGAAAATCGGCTGCTATCAAGGCCGTTGAGCTTCTTTTTACTGGCAAATGGGATCAAAGCTACCTACGTCATGGCGCAAGGTTTTGCCAAGTATCAGCAACCTATTCGGACAACCACAAACTAACCTACCGGCGCGGCAAAACAGGCTCCCCGGTCTACACAATCACGCTGCCGGACGGCCAACAGCAAACCTACGAAGGCTTTGGCCGGTCAGGAATTCCCAGCGAAGTTACAGCTTTAACCGGCGTTACCCCGATCAGCTTCGGCAGTGATTATACCTTTCTATTAAATGTGCAACGCCAGGACGCCGGTCCGTTTTTGGGAAATTCTGTTAGCGCGCCAGGAAGGAGCCGAATTATCGGGGCGCTGAGCGGTTGCGACGAGATTGACCTTGCCGCAAGGATGCTCTCCAACCAACTGATCAAGGACCGCCAAACCCAGAAGCAACTTACGGAAAATATTGAAAAACTGGATGCAGAGTTGACGGAATACGACTACCTGGACGCATTGCAGCAGACTATCCGGGAAGTAGAGCAGCTATTAAGCCGGGTGCGCCGGGGTGCGGAATTAAGGGACAAACTTACACAATTACAAGGAAACCTTGAACTAAACCGAATAAACCAGAATAAAACATGGATGGAAATAGTTGACCTGGAAATGCCTATTGACTACATTTCTGATATTCTTGATACCCAGGACCAACAAATTAACCTGCACGACAACCTTTTCCAGCGATTTGCAAAACTTGCCAACATTAATACCGCCATATCGGAGCAAGAATCTATCCTGCAATCCACTTCAGACGTGCCGGAAATCACGCTATTGCTTGAAACATTGGACAGCGACACCCAGTGCCTTGAACAGTTCCAAAAGCTGCACAGCGGCCTAGAATTGGCGCAGGACGGCTTAGAAAAAGCCGGTAGGGTAATTGCACTTACAGCCAACACCGACGAAATTAGGGGCATTGTAGACGATATGGAAAGGGATATTGCCGCCATGGAGAAATTCGAGGACATCTTAGTAAAAACTATCGCGAACCGGAAAGCAATCAAGAATGTCGCGGCGGTATTGGAAGTTACGGTCAATGTCTCGGTTATCGCTGAAACCATGGAGCGAACCGACAAAGATTCTTTGACACTTGGAAGGCTTCTACCCATAAAGGATCGCTTCATTGAAATTGACCGGGGGCTTGCTGAGAATGAAGCTACCTTGCAACAGACCGTCGGCTTAAGGGAAGCGACAAAACTGTATGCCGACAACGAAAAGAAGTTGCCACTGTTGGCCGCGTTGGCTGACTTAAAGCGGCGGCGGGGCGAAGTTGATTTGATGATGGGTGATGTTGTCGGGATGATTGAGGAATACGGCGGCAAGGTTGCAGAGGAACAAAGTAAGTTTGTGGGGTTGCTTAAGGAGATGGGCGTGTGTGAACTTTGCGGCAGTGAGATTACGGATGAAGGGTTGGGGAGGGTGATCTAGATGGCTTATTCAGATTATGGTTCATTTGTCTACATGAACGGTGAACGAAGAACCGACAAGGAAGATGTAGGAGTATTCGATACCGATGAAAGTAATATTCCTAGTGAAGTAAGGATATTTGTCAATATCTTAAAAAACAGGGAACGGAATAACAATGATTGGTGGAACCACTCGCAACACGGAGTTATGGGTGACGGTAATATCAGAGTAGCTTGTTACAAGCAGGGATTTCCGACTATTTACCACTGGAAAGAGGGGGAAGAAAAGCCAACCGAGATAGATTCAGACTTTATTATCAGAGCATTGGGATTGTTTGGCAGAGACTACGTTAATTGTTACACCAACAAAGATACCGGCAAAGATGAATACTATTTCGATTACGAATACCCATTGATTGAGTTTGAGTATGAAGGCTATAAATTCAAGTTCATTTCAAGTGATTGTAGTGGTAGCGGCCATTATGAAGCTGAAATGATTGAAACAAATGGGACACGTTGGAAATGTGTTTATGATTATGGATACGGAGCAGGTTTTTAGGGGTGTGCCAAATATATACCATATAACAATTTTATAAAAGGAGGCTTAACCAATGGAACCAAAAAGGTTTAAAAAGCGGTATCAAATTTACAACATTGATACCGATGAGCGCAGATCACATGAAACCTACGGCGATGTCCCAATTGAAGCAGTATTAGGTGAAGCTCAATTCAATTCTGACACCAATTTAAACCCCGAAACGGAAGGCTTGATGCAGATAATTTCATGGGGACAACCGAGAAGATACGCCGACCATGAAAACAAGTTTAATTTGTTTACCAATGCAAGCCTTGAAGCAGTAAAGAACTGGGTAATTAAGCATTTTAGGGTTACGGACGATTGGTATACCGCAAAGCTGAAGGAAATAAGGCCGCTTAGTGATGGTAAAGGGTACTATGTTTACTTTATTGAGCCGTATTTGGATTAATTAAATATTAAGGTGATAAATAATGAAACGTAAAATAGGTGATGGATTATATATTATCGGTGAAAATTATAATAATCTTGCATGGATACTTCTTGAGGGTTCAATGGATATTGTTCTATGTAGATCGGGACACGGAAAGATATTCCGAGAATTAGGCATTAGAAGATCAGAGGTTCTTGGCGGTGGATGGATTATAAGAGATAAGATTACTTTTGTTTCCGGTTCGGCACATGCAGTTTCTAAAAAATATCGTGATTATGTTCAGGGCGTAATATCTGCTATGTACCGAAATATTAGAGTAGCATAAATAACATCAACTAATAATTAATAAAAAGGAGGTATCCAAAATTGAATAACGCTAACACAAACAATAACTATACAGCCCAAATCCAGGCGCAAAAAGCCAGCCTGGAGCGAATGAAGGAAGCCCGGTCCAAGGCTGAAGCTACCCAGGAGCAGCTTTTGAAGCAAAAAGAGCAGCTTGAAAGCGAAGTCAGGGGATTAGGCGTGGAACCGGAGGAACTGGAAGCGAAGATCGGGGAACTGGACGCGGCGATTAAGGAGAACATTGCCAGGGTGGATGAGCTTATTCCGGAACAGTTCAAGGTGGGGGTGAGGTAATTATGGGATTAGATGTTTATCTTTGTGATGGAGAAAATCGTGTAGAAGAAAATCCTTCAGAAAAATATCCAGAGCATACTTGCAACAAAGTATATCTTCGTAGTGCATACAATGAAAGCGGAACAAACAGAGTTCTTCGAAACCTCATTGGTAAAGACCTGTATTATATCTTTGAGCCAGGTAATGAATATGAAATACCACTATCCCCTGAAAAGATAAATAGTTGCATTGTCAGGGCAAAAGAGGTTTTAGAAGAAATTAAGGTTGCTCCACCATACAGAGTTTTATCTGAGTGGCATACTTTCGGGGCAGCTGATAACACCGAAGAAGCAATGCAGGTTTTTAAGGAGCAATTGGCACAGCATAAAGGAAGCTATTCAAATAGCAAAGGAACATTCTTTCTTGATAAACCTATAGAAGTTACCGGTATTATTTTTGGTTCGCATTACGGAAGACCAACAACATTCCTTATATTTAAATCGGATATTAGTTACTATATCCAAGCGGTTGAGATTGTTATTGAGTTTCTTGAATACGCCTTAACTTTGAATAACCCAGTAATCTATTGGAGTTCATAGGGGGTATGTCCCAATGCTCAACCAACTAACTCAATCCCTTGCCGCCATGCGCCAGCACTACTCCGAAGAATCCGGCAAGCGTAGCCTTTTAGAAGAACAAAGAAGTATTTTAGAAGAACAGTTAGACAAACTTTCCGCGAAAATCCTCATCCGGGAGCAGGCGATCCTACTGCTTACCAAAAC
>MVQK01000201.1 GCA_002067515.1 Pelotomaculum sp. PtaB.Bin013
TGGCTGAAAAAATGAGAAAAAGGCCTGGAGTGTTTCAAGTATAGTAAATAAACCAAAACCCACAAAAAAACCGGGCCCTGCTACGTTGCGGCAGATAGAAAGTCTAAAGTTTAAAATAAAGTACAAAATTTTTAAAAATACCCCTTGCTATTAATATATTAATATGCTAATATATATTTGGGTGGTGAAGAGAACGGTTCCTTCGATTGCGGATTGAACAAGACCCGTTCTTGCCTGTCCCCCCGCTTAAATAATTAATAAAATCTTCGGTGGCGTAGGGTAGAGTTACTTCGCCTGTTAAGCGGGATGTTATGGGTTCGAGTCCCATCCGGGATTATTCCCGGTAGCTCAATTGGTAGAGCGCCTAACGTACTCTTCCCGCCTGTTCCCCGAAGATTTTTATTTATTGTGATTTTTATTTATTGCAAGGAGGTATTGGAAATGAAAACCAACATCGCGACAAAGTCTTTTTTGCAGACTCATGAAGGTGCGCCAGCAAAGCGCATTGATACAGAAGCTCAATTAAGACGTTCCCTAATGGCATGTATGCTGTGGGAGTCGGAATTCTATGAGGACGGCGAATCTATTGCTGATAGAATCGCTTCTTTAGTACCGCAGGCAGAGCCGCAAAAAGTTGCGGCTATGGCAGTAGAAGCTCGTAAAAAAATGAAGTTGCGTCATGCGTCGCTTTGGGTAGTACGGGAAATGGCGCGACAACCGAAACATAAGGTGCTTGTTGCTGATACTTTAGCACAGATTATTCAACGTGCAGATGAATTAGCGGAATTTGTAGCTCTGTATTGGAAAGACGGAAAGCAGCCGCTTTCCAAGCAAGTCAAGAAAGGACTTGCACAAGCATTCACTAAGTTTGACGCTTATCAACTCGCAAAATACGACAGAGATGGAGCTGTCAAATTGCGTGACGTGTTGTTCTTATGCCACGCAAAACCCAAGGATGCGGAACAGGGAGCAGTTTGGAAACAGCTTGTTGATGATACTTTGCCCGTTCCCGATACGTGGGAAGTGTCATTATCGGCAGGCAAGGATAAGAAAGAAACATGGGAACGCCTGCTTACTGAAAACAAACTTGGCGGGTTGGCCTTGCTTCGCAACCTGCGGAATATGGCTGAAAGCAAGGTTGATGAAGGTTTAATTTTTTCGGCGCTAGACAAGATGAAGGTTGAAAGGATATTGCCTTTTAGGTTTATTGCAGCCGCAAAATATGTGCCGCAATGGGAAACCTACCTAGAAAAGGCAATATTGAAGTGCCTGGACAGCAAAGAAAAACTACCTGGCAGAACCGTATTATTGGTTGATGTATCGGGTTCAATGGATAGTCCCATATCCAAAAAATCCGATTTAATGTGGTATGACACTGCAAACGGACTGGCTATCCTGGCGCGGGAATTGTGCGAACAGGTAGCAGTATACTCATTTTCAAACAATGTTGTTCGTATTCCTAACAGGCATGGTTTTGCCCTGCGTGATGCTATTGTCAATAGCCAAGACCATGGTGGTACATGGCTCGGCAAAGCGGTTCAGCATATCAACGGCAACGAAACATATGACCGCCTGATAGTGTTGACTGACGAGCAATCGCATGACGCGATCCCGAATCCGGCAGGAAAAGGCTATATGATCAATGTGGCCGCCTATAAAAACGGCGTCGGGTATGGCGCATGGACTCATATTGACGGATGGTCGGAGGCGGCGCTAGATTACATTTTTGCCTGTGAGGGCACTGGGGATGATTTGCAATGACCGACAAGAAAAAACTTGTCGGCATTTACTTAACCATTGAGACGATAAAACGTATCAGAATATACGCCGCCGAGAAGTTTATTTCATTGTCGGAAGTGATTGAACAAGCAATTAAAGAATTTTTAGATAGACAGAAAAAGGATGGTTAATTTTCTGTCTATAAACACAAATAAACCGGGTCCCGCCGCCGCAACGCAGCAAGGCCCGGTTTTTTTTGTTGTACTTAACTGTCGACTTCTCCTAACCAAACAGCAATATTATGGATGATGTTGGTTTTACGTCTATAAAATTCAGACCTACATATTTTTAACTCTTTCCATATTTTCTTTTCCCTGTGCTTCAACTTCCATCCCTGAAAGTACCACTTTTCAACCAGTTCCCTTTCTTCTTGGTCCAATCGTTCTAAAACATCACCTATAGCTTTCTTTTCTGCCTGTTTTAATGCTATTTTGGCAAGGAGACGATCCTTTTTCTCTATCCATAAATCGGTATCAGGGTCAGGACTTTGTGTAATTAATTCAATTTGAGCTTTTAGATGAGCTATGGCCGATTCGATCAAAGGATAGGCGTATAATTTTACAACTATGCGGCTATACCACTCCTGCTTATTCAAAAAAATCACAACCTTTAAATATTTATACTAAATGTAGACTTTATCTTTATATTTACCTTTATTTTTCCTTTATAGTTCTGCTTGACATGATTCTCTGGTCTTTTCCCCTAACCATTCTGCCATTTTTTCAACTATTTTTTTTCTGCGATTAAAAAACGTTGGCCACGATATTCGCAGTTCCCGCCAGATCTTCTTTTCCGGGTGCTTCAGTTTCCAGCCCTGAAAGTACCACTTTTCCACCAACTCCCTTTCTTCTTCACCCAGCCGCCTCATTGCCGCCTCAATCGCCGCCTTTTCAGCCCGCTTCAAGGCAATCTGGGCTTCCTTTTTCCCAATCTTCTCGATCCTTGTATCCGCAAATCGTTCCGGCTCCGTTAGTTTCTCCCCGGTGCTGGGCGGCCCAATCCGGTCATACACCGCAGCCTTGGGCGGAGCCATGTTGCAGCTTAGGAGCTGGACTTGCGCTTCCAGGTGCGCTATAGCTGAGGGAATGGAGGGGTAGGCGTAGAGCTTCCCCTCGGTGCGCCTGTACCAGTCTGGCTTAGTCATTGGGAGTCACCGGCTTTATTACCGCATTTTTTACATTCATACAATTCAGACGACAGCACCAATAGTGCATCAGAATGTCTTTTAAGCAACTTACCACAATCACAGCAATACATCTCCTTGAGTTTATAATCGCATTTTATACCTCGTGGTTTCTTAACTTCAGCCGAACGCCTTATCCATGACACACCGGAATAATCACAACTACAAGTTGGTACGCTGGGCATTTCTTTACCAATTAACCTTGCAAGAGACGGTGCAACTCCAGCACGGTAAGTATAATGCTGACATGTTTGACATTTACTCATCTTCCGCCCTCCAATCTCATCTCCGGCGCATTCGTCGGCGTCACGCTATGCCTTTTCAGCCTCGGTATCCTATCCCCGCTCCGGAACTTGCACCTATCACCCCACCGCACCTGACAGCAGCTAAACCACGTACACTGCCGGCAGGCTAACTTTGCTTCCTGGTCCTGGAGCCTGGTTTTAGGTTTATTTGTTATGGTGTGTATCGCTTGTCCCATCTTATTGCTCCTTTCTAAGTTACTGATTAACTAATTTCCAAGAGTTCAACCTCTACCCGTGGGGTATCCGAATACCATTTATCCACGGTCAGGCTGACAATCTGCTTATCATCGTCATAGGCTATTGTATTGAGGCTATCGAGGATGATTTTCGCTAAATTATCGGCGTCGGGCTTCTTCTGTGGCCTTATTTCGCCGTCCAACATAGCCTGCCGCTGTTTTTTGCTTGCGCTCTTTGGAATTGTAAAATAAGCGGTTACTTTCGCTTTTAGCATCCCCGTAAAGCGTTCTCCCGGATGTTCTACCGCATATATCTGTTTAACCAAAGTTTCATAGTTTACTGTTTTTTTTGGGGTATAGGCAATACCGGCCCTGGTAAATTTTGGCCTTCCTTTGGCTGCCGGTTCTCCTGGAATTATTAACTTCATATATAATCAAGTCTCCCTTCGTCAATCATCTAATTCCCAACCCTCTCGGTAGCTTTTTAACGCCCTCTGAAACACCTCTGTCTTGTCCCATCCGCATCCCCGGTATTCGTAGCAGCGGCCCCGGTAAATACAATCGGTAACGCAGGCGGAACTTAGTTCCGGTTCAAATTTATATAGCTCTTGTAGAAAATTTGCCCACGCTACCCGTGTTTCGGATGATGCCAACCAACACAGACGCTTTCGACTAATATTTATAATCGCTTGCGCATTTGCCTCGCCCTCTACGTTTACTGGCGCATTTTGCCCCAACGTTGCCCGATTAACCCCTGTCCGATCGCTTCGGGATGTCTGCACAAACCATTCCACGCCAAATTTATGTCTGGTAAAATGCGTCTGTACCCACCAAGGAAGGTTATACCATTTCCAGGAAACAATTAATTTGCGGATAGGACTATGCTCGGCGAGAAGTATTTTGCGCTTCCATTCCGAAGAAGGTTCACTCATGCCCGATTCTTTGCCTATTGTTGTCCTGGCCGCATCCGCAATTTCGCGCCAGGTTCCTTTTATCCCCAGGATCTCAACCTTCACGCTTTCCCGCCTCCCTGCGATTTTTCTTATATTCCTTGTAATACTCCAACCTTTCTTTACTGTTCTGATTTGGCGCCGTTCCCCAGTAAATATCACTCCCATATTCCGGATACTTCTCCAAAAACTGCTCCTTGGTCATGCCGTGTTTGTTTACGTGGACGTGAGTGAGAAGTTCCAGGGTAGCGCCGCAAACCGG
>MVQK01000202.1 GCA_002067515.1 Pelotomaculum sp. PtaB.Bin013
GAAAAAGCTAATCAGTCTATGTAAACTAGCTGCCTCATACCCGGTTTCCTCCAGTAATTCACGTCCGGCACAGTCCGTCATGCTCTCACCCGGCTCTAATTTACCCGCGGGTATTTCCAATAATGATTTTCCAACAGCATGACGGTACTGTCTCACCAGGAGTATCTCTCCTTTTTCATTTACAGGTACAATCGCAACTGCTCCGGAATGCTCAACAACTTCACGAATCGCGGTTCGCCCCCCGGGCAAAGAAATCGTATCGACCCTTAAATTTACATTATTTCCCTCATATATTCGCTTTGTTAAAAGGATTTCCTCGACCTTACCGGCCAATTTCACCACACCTTTCCAACTAATGTAATTAAGCGGGTTAGCATAATTATATTAATATTTCACTGTATTTTTTCAATATCCTGCAATTATCTCCATATCACGCACGTTGTAACGGGGCGCACAGCTTTTTAATATCGATTCTTGAAGGAATTTTTAATCGGGCATAGAATTCTTTTATCATATTTACTGGTATAACATGCCTGTTAGTTCATATAGTTATACAGAATTTGCCTTAACCAAAAGGGAGGAAATCTTGTCTTGGCTGTTAAAGTCGGCATACCCAACGCTTTATTATATTATATCTATTACCCGTTGTGGCAAGCCTTCTTTAACGAGATCGGCGTTCAGGTAGTTACCTCTGGAAAGACGACTAAAGAAATACTGAATAATGGTGTTCGTGAGGCGCTTGCAGACGCTTGCGTACCGGTAAAGCTTTTTTTCGGCCACGTCATGGGGCTTAAAGATCGCGTTGACTACCTCTTCATACCTAGAGTAGTATGCATCAACCGCAAAACAATTTATTGTCCAAAATTCCTTGGCTTGCCAGACATGATCAAGCATTCAGTAACCGGCTTGCCACCGGTCATTGATGTTCGCATGGACACACGCCAGGGACGTTTTGCCATGCTCAAGGCTTACATGGAAATTGGCGACATATTCGGCGCCAGCAAGTATTTATCCTCTCATGCTTACAGAAAAGCATGCGGCACCTTGAAAAGATATAACAAGCTATTACGACAAGGCTGGCATCCACATGAAGCAATGAACTTATTGCATAAGCCGGGTTCTTTGCCAAAACCTCCTGCCACAAGTCTGAAGTTTGCGGTTATTGGTTATCCTTACAACATTTATGACAGTTTTATCAGCGTAAATCTTTTGGATAAACTCCGGCGTTTGGGAGTAGGTACGATCACCGCTGAGAACATTTCCCCGTTATCATTGGCCTGTCAGAAAAATTGCGGCTTACCGAAACGGCTTTTCTGGACTTTTAGCGACCGGGCCTTAAAAGCCGCCCATTTCTTATTTAAACGGGGACACATAGACGGTTTGCTGCACCTCACCGCCTTCGGGTGCGGGCCGGACTCACTGTTAAACAAGTTTATTGAACTGGAAGCGAAGAAGCATCGGAACATACCTTTTATGACTTTGATGATCGACGAACATACTGGCGAAGCCGGTATGTCTACGCGTCTTGAAGCCTTTGTCGATATGGTGAAGCGTCGGAAGGAGGCGTTGGCATGCCTAAAATAACTTTCCCGCGCATGGGAGAATCCTACCGCACTTTTAAAATGTTTTTAGAGGATTTGGGAAACGAGGTGGTAGTTCCTCCCCGTCCCAGTAAACGCACTCTGGACCTGGGAATAAGGTATGCTCCCGAATTTGCCTGTTTTCCGCTAAAAATCCTGATGGGCACCTACCTGGAAACTATAGAGATGGGAATCGACACTATTGTCACCACGGGCGGCGTCGGTCCATGCCGCGCCGGGGAATACGCCATGCTGCACCATAAAATACTCAATGATTTAGGGCACAAAATTAAAATGATCGTTATTGAACCGCCCCGCCTGCATCCCTTTAAGTTTTATAAAAGTGTTCGTGCGCTGAACAAGGCAAGAGTCTCCATAAGAGGTATTATCGCCCATGTAAAGCGGGCATGGCGTAAGCTTCAAGCCCTGGATAACCTTGAAAAACTGAGCCACATCGTGCGGCCAAGGGAAATCAGCCGCGGCAACACTACCAGAGTCTACCGGAAAGTCCTGGACTGGATTGATCAGGCCTATACCACTGAACAAATTATTGAGGCCGAATCCACCGCGATAGAAGCGCTTAACAGCATTCCTCAAGATCCCAACCGTAATGTTTTAAAAGTTGGCATCATCGGGGAAATCTACGTCCTTTTAGAACCGGCCAGCAACCTGGAAATCGAAGAGACTCTCGGAAACCTGGGAGTTGAAGTAGAAAGGTCGATGTTCCTGACAGGCTGGACCAGGGATAACTCCTGGAACGAAACAACAGAGGGCATTACAGTTAAAGAAGCCGCTTCTCCTTACCTCCCTGAACTAATTGGCGGACATGGCCGGGATTCTATCGGCAACACCGTGCTTTACGCCAAGCGCGGCTTCGATGGGATGATCCAGCTCGCGCCATTTACCTGTATTCCGGAAATAGTAGCACGTACTATCCTGCCAAAGGTGAGTAAAGATTATAACATCCCGGTGCTTACTTTCTTCCTTGACGAACAGACTGGAAAAGCCGGCATGACTACCCGGCTTGAAGCGTTTGTTGATTTACTCAGAAGAAAAAAACAATTCCGGAGCGAAGTTCAGTCTCTTACATGTTGATTGACGGAAAGGATTGTTATGAAGGCATACTTGGGTATTGATGTCGGTTCAGTCAGTATAAATATTGTCATTCTTGACGAGGCTGGAACAGTAATTACCGGTCTTTATCTGCGCACCCAGGGCAGACCCATTGAAGTAATCCAGGAAGGGCTGAAACAAACTGCCGGTTTTCTTCCTGCGGATTTAGAAATCGCGGGTGTCGGCACAACAGGGAGCGGCCGTTATCTGGCCGGGGTGATGGTCGGGGCGGATGTAATAAAAAACGAAATAACCGCGCACGCTGTAGCGGCATCCATGCTCATTCCCGAAGTTCAAACCGTCCTTGAGATCGGCGGCCAAGATTCAAAGATCATCATTTTAAGAGATGGAATCGTGACTGACTTCGCTATGAATACGGTATGCGCAGCCGGCACTGGTTCGTTTTTGGATCAGCAGGCTTCCCGGCTGAATATCCCGATTGACCAGTTCGGAGGTCTGGCGCTTCGTTCCGAAACCCCTGTCCGTATAGCCGGGCGGTGTACAGTTTTTGCCGAATCGGACATGATTCACAAACAGCAAATGGGACATAAGATAGAGGATATCATCAAGGGCTTGTGCCAGGCCCTGGTCCGGAATTATCTCAATAACGTCGGCAAAGGCAAGGAAATATTGCCGCCCGTAATGTTTCAGGGCGGGGTCGCCGCCAATGTAGGGATCAGAGCCGCCTTTGAAGAAGCGCTGGGCATACCCATACAAATACCAGAGCATTTTGGGGTAATGGGGGCGATCGGTGCCGCCCAACTAGCCAGGGAAGAAGTTGCCATGACCGGTAAAACTCGCTTTAAGGGATTTAAAACAATGGGTCTCCCATACCGGACCGGCAATTTCGATTGTAATGGTTGCCCAAACGTTTGTGAAATAGTGGAGATTTATGAAGAAGAAAAAGTTATCGGACGTTGGGGTTCACGGTGCAACAAGTGGGATGTAGTTGAAAACAGCTAAGCTCAGCTTATTTTACAGTCCGTTATCTGTTAACCAATAATATTTATTAACATCTGATAAACACCGGATGCTTAACAAGGCAAATGGTGTTTTTTTGAATTATTGTCGTTTATATGATAATAACTTGTAAATACATATTATTACACTTCTTCTAATTTAATTTATATTATATCTCCCGATATTGGCACCCTGGCATAAAAAGGATTCTAAGTATTTATGTCGAAAATATGACAAATATACCTCAATAAAATAAGTATAAAAACTATTGCTTCCATTAAACAATTAACGGAGTGATTAAACTATTGTTTAAAAACAACAATTATTTATCCAAAGCATTTTATTATCTTATTGGTTTTACGATATGTTACTTAATTAGCATTTTGCTGGAACGGTTCTTTATAGATGTTTTTTTTCCTGATACAGATAAATGCGATAGTCAACTTCTATGCAATACAATGGTGTTGATATTTGGATTTTTGTTTATTTTCCTTATTTGGCGGCTTTATCGTTTACAGTTGCTGGAATTGACGGGAATCCAGGAGAAATTAAATAAATCTGAGGAAAGATACCGTACGCTGGTGGAAAACATCAATGATGCCATTTTTACTTTAGATCTATATAATTTTATAACATACGTGAGCCCGGTTATAGAAAAATTATCCGCTTTTAAACCAGACGAATTTAAAGGCAAATCTATCACTAACTTTGTGCATTCTGACGATTCTAATGGTCTATTGGCCATGTTAGAAAAAGCAAAAACAGAAGAAGTACTGTATGAATGCCGGCTCATCAATAAATCCGGAGCATATCGCCACTTTCGCATCTCCTGCGGCCCGCTCTTTGAAAGCGAAAAACTTGCCGGCTTGACCGGCGTACTTAATGACATCACAGCACGCAAACAGGCTGAAGAGGCTTTAAAAGACAGCGAGGAAAGATTTCGCACACTGGTCGATGACGTGCTCGACAGTTCTGCTGTGGGCATAATGATTCTAGACTGG
>MVQK01000203.1 GCA_002067515.1 Pelotomaculum sp. PtaB.Bin013
TGTTTTAACAGACATGCGTAACACTCCCTTAATACACTTACACTATTTTTATATACCTTCTTTATCTATATCTCTCTAGTTAATTTAAATCCGGTGGAGACTTTATGCTTAACCCCCTTTCAATTTATAATGCTTATTTAGCGCTTTAACATATTCGCTATTCGTTAGCTCCGTGAATTAGTATAAAAACAAAATCTTCATTATCTATATACAAGGATACACTTTGCCTGGAAATAAGTCTATATTCCAGCTGGGTAACAATAAATTTACATTAAACAACTTATTATTTCTTCATATTTCTTACTATCCTAGTAAAATTTTATACAATAAACAGTGCAAGATTAACTTGACCCAACCCTTAGGGCAGGGTTTATACTGGCGGTAAGGTGGGATGGCGATGGAGTATCGAATAAAAATCAGCGATTTTGCCAAATTGACTGGAAGTACGCTAAAAACCGTTATCTATTATCATAAAATCGGTTTACTGCAGGAACCGGAGCGTTCACCGGTGGGCTACCGCTTATACGGGCCGGCTGAGCTATCTCGTATGCGGTTAATCAAACGCTTAAAATCCTTGGGGCTGGATCTGAACCACATTAAAGAAATATTGGGAGATTCACAAAGCACCACAACCTTGCGGGAAGTCTTGCAGTCCTTGCGAACTGAGCTTCTAAGCGAGAAGAAAAGCCTTGAAGAACGAGTGGCGAAAATTGATACACTGCTAAATGAAGATAAAGTACTCATGAATGAGGATAGTTTCGGTTCCCCTTCTTTTCAAATGATCTCAGAGATACTGGGACCGGATCAAATAGAAAAATATATTCAAACCTGCCCGGCTCTGTTTGATCAGCAACGGAAATTGTATGGCATCCTGGATGATTTTCAGTGGGGCGAGGATTACCGGGGAAATTTTCGAGCATTAGCCGAGTATTTTAAAGAGCACCCTGAGCAATATCAAATTTCTTTGGATTATGGAGTACGACTTGCCAAGCTGGCCCAGTTGCCCGAAGATGCTCCGGAGGTTGAAGCTTTGGCCCGGGAATCTGCAGAATTCATCAAAAGTATACCTCAGTTAAGGGAGATGTTATGCAATCAGCCGGGAATAAAGAAACCCCTTGAAAGCCTATATAATAATATAGTATCTAACATTATTTCGCCGGCCCAGATGAAGCACATGCAACTTCTTCAACAATACCTCAATTCTTGATTATTAGTATAAGGTTGCCTTAAGAAAAATTATTTTTGTATTTTGTTCCTTACATTACAAAACATTACAAATTTATACGAATAGGCAATTAATAATTATCCATTCTTAATTGGTTATATTGACAACATTCTCCATGGAGATTATCCTTTTTCACGGAGGAACTTCGGGCACAGATAGAGAAAAATATCAATGATTTGTATGCACATAACTGTGGGCTTTTCATTGGTAACGCATATTACATATTGGTATGCTTAGGGAGATTAACCATCATGAGAAAGATTTTAATTTCGCTTCTCACCCTATTTCTAATAACCTTCTATACGCAAGCGTATACTTCACCTGAAAATAAGGCCGTATTCCAACTGGGCAACGATAAATTTACATTAAATAACCAAGAACAAAGTATGGACACAATTCCTATTGTTAAAAGCAGCCGTGTTTTCGTGCCTATCCGGTATATTGCTTATGCCTGTGGAATAGACGACAAGGATATATTATGGGACATGAGTACCCAAACCGTAACCCTAAACTCAAATAATAAACGTCTTTCGGCGAAGGTAGGCAGCAAGCAACTAGTTAATAATGGTCACGTAGTGGATATGGATGTTGCTCCTGTAATGATAAACGATAGAGTTTTTTTGCCGGCCCGCTGGATCGCTGAAGCGTATAATTATAAAATTGAATGGGACCAGGCAAGCAAATCAATCTTAATTTACCCCCGAGGAAATATAAAGCCGCATCCACCTGAACAACCAGCTGTTCTATTAGTTAACAAAACACATCGCTTACCGGATGACTATCATCCAGATCCCTTGGACAACTATAACGGATATCAAGTTTCTAAATCAATGAACTATCCTCTCCAGGCACTCTTTACAGCAGCTGATGAACAATCGATTAACCTCGGCATCAACTCCGGCTACCGTGATGTTGAAAGCCAACAACAAATTTTTAATGAGCGAGTTAGCCAGTTGGGTTTACAAGAAGCCAAGTCAGCCGCGGCACTGCCGGGTTACAGCGAACACCAAACCGGACTTGCAGTTGATCTGGAGGGTGATTCAAACGCTTACTCCTGGCTTAAGGCAAATTGCTGGAGTTATGGGTTTATCCTGCGTTATCCTAAGGGCGGTGAGGAAATCACAGGTTATTCCTATGAGCCCTGGCATTTTCGTTACGTTGGTATACCAATTGCATCGTTTATGCATGCAAACAACATACAGACGTTAGAGGAATTTATAGATACTTATATCAGCGATTAGCAAGGACTATCGAATAAATACTTGATATCCGCGCTATTAACCAAATATTTTAACAAAAAGGAGAGGAAGAGATATGAGTAAAGGACAATTGGGTCTCAGTACTCCAGACAAACGGCTTGCCGCCGTCTGCGGGCTGTTTTGTACCGCCTGCGCCTTGTATATCGGCACCAAAGAAGATCCGGAAAGATTAAAGATTATGGCCACGCGCTTCCAAATCCCGGTGGAAGAATTGGAATGCCATGGCTGCCGGTCGGAAAAACGAGGCATTTTCTGTAGAGAGTACTGCAAAATGACCAAATGCGTCATTGAAAAAGGAATCGACTTTTGTGGCGAATGCCCGGAATATCCCTGTGACGAGCTGAAAGAATTTCAGGCCAAGATGCCGCACCGCAACGAATTGTGGAAATCCCACGAACGCATCAAGGAAGTTGGGTATGAAAAATGGTACGCAGAACAGGTTGAGCATTACTCGTGCCCCGCGTGCGGTACCATAAACTCCGCCTATGACATGGCATGCAGGAAATGTGGCGCAACCCCGAGCTGTAATTTTGTGAAATTACACAAAGATGAAATAATCTAAAATATGGCTATGTTAAATCCCAAATCGGAGTAAGGAGAAAAAAATGGATTATAAACAGATGACAGCGCCTGAGAAGTCTATTTTACCGGCAAGTGGAAGCTGTAGCAACTATTAATCCTAAATCATAATCCTAAATCATTTGTTCCGCTAATTCCGTTTAATGCGCCCGGAACTAATTCACATGCCATTACGTATTTATCAGGAATATTATGTGTATTTTTGATGCCAAAATTAATAGCGGCATTAAAGCCAAATCTATGGTAATAAGCAGGATCACCGACAAGAAGCACGGCCGTGTATCCCATCTCTTTTGCCAGTTTGAAACTCTCCCTGATCAAGTGAGAGCCTACTCCTTTATTTCGATGCTTTAAAGCTACTGATATAGGCGCCAAGAGAAGGGCTTGATATTTATTGCTATTGTTAACGATATAAGTCTTTGTCAACATTATATGTCCAATCAGTATACCGTTTTCTTCAGAAACAAGTGCCAATTCCGGAATATAATTGCCGCCAGCGCGCAGATGATTTACGAAATCCTGTTCTTTACCATTCGAAACTTTAGCTGTTTGAAAAGCTATTTTAACCAAATCATATATCTTGGAAAATTCTTCAGGTGTTTCTCTTCTGATAATCATTTTTATTCTCCTCCCATTACATAAATACTCACAGCTTCATTGTGGTCTTTATCTCCTACGCTTCCGTTAAGTACTTTTTCATGTCGGCATCCCATTTTTCCACATTTTCACCTGTAGCCCACTGGTTTAAAATGATTCTTTCGCTTTCATCAACGTCAATTGATAGATCAGGTATATCAACGCCTTTTTCCGGGTTCAAAAATACCATTAATTTATTTGGCGTTAAAACTGCTAACAAGTCCTTTTCCGGAGAAGACACGGCGTCTTTAGCGTCCGGATATTTTTGTTTTATTTCCTCCCATCCTTTACATAATGAATCATAAGAGGTTATAGATTCAGGCAAGGGAAGGGACAATTTTATAGGTTCTTTAACCCTCGTGCCGCTGGAACCATTGCCGGAATGACTCCGGGAAACGTTCAGCGGCGCTATAGCTTCCCACTTTCCGCCAATCCTTTGCAAACCGATATTATCTTTATCAATAACTTCTTTTTCTTCGATAAAACCAACCTCACCCTGGTTTGTCTTATTATATTTCTTGGCATAACTCTCAATTAACTCTGATGCGTTGGCCGGCAGCAAGTCCATAATTTGTTTGTTTTTATTTAGACCGCGTCCCTCTGATGTCTGAAGGTTTCCTATTTTGTATAAATCAATGCCGTATCCGCTAATACGCATAGTTCCCCCGGTGTCATAATAATAATTGCTTTTTATACAAGCGTAATTGTTGCCGGCATATAAAAGTTCTTCATACACCCGCTGATGCTTGATATCCCAATCAGTATAGCCGTCTTTTTCAGATAAAGGCCTCTTGAATGTTTCATTAGTATATAACGGTTTAGCTTTTGTGTCTGCGTTATGTGAGACAAACATAACCAAATTATGGTGATAATCGAGTTCGTTATTATAATATTTCTTCTTATCCTCTTCAATCGCGCCAAAATGGTACTCGTTGCTCTCTATCTTC
>MVQK01000204.1 GCA_002067515.1 Pelotomaculum sp. PtaB.Bin013
AAAATTTACTGTCACCTTATTTTAACAAATTTCCTTAGATTTTAATATATAAGCCTGTGCCGCACGCTTGTAATCTCACTCCCCGTTATTGTAAACTGGATAGGTAAAAGAGGTGATTTCACTTGATCCTGTTGCAGGCTGTCCGTATAGCCAAATCTTTTGGCGCCCGCCGGGTGCTAAATAACGTGAACTTAATCATTCAGGAAGGGGAGCGCGCAGGTATTGTAGGTGTCAACGGGGCTGGCAAATCCACCCTTTTAAAAATAATCACCGGCGCACTGTCACCGGATGCCGGAGAAGTAATCAAGGCGAAAGACATATCGGTTTCATACATGGCGCAAGACGGCGGTCTGGAATCAGGGCAGAGTATCTGGCACGAAATGCTTTCAGCGTTTACCCATTTAATTGGGTTGGAGCAGCAACTCAGAGAAATGGAGAAGCGCATGGGAGACCCGACCGTGATGGCAGACGGCAAACAATACCGGCAACTGCTACGGGACTATGACAGTCTTTCCGCTGACTTCGAGAATAAAGGCGGATTTGAATACGAAGCTAACATTCGTGGTGTGCTGCACGGGCTTAACTTCAGAGATATGGACTACAACACTCCGGTGAATATACTGAGCGGCGGCCAGAAGACCCGCCTGGCCCTTGCCCGCTGTCTGCTTGGGGCGCCGGATATATTAATACTGGATGAACCAACCAATTACCTGGACATGGACAACCTGACCTGGCTGGAACAATACCTCCAGTCGTACCGCGGGGCTGTGCTTGTAGTATCCCATGACCGCTACTTCCTGGACACCCTGACGAAGGTGATTTATGACCTGGACAACGGCGGAATTACCCGGTACACAGGGAATTACACCGGCTTTATCCGGCAAAAAAAGGAAATGCAAGAACAGCAGCTTAAAGCCTATAAAAAACAGCAAGAGGAGATCGCCCGCACGGAGGAATTCGT
Organism: Pelotomaculum sp. PtaB.Bin013; assembly: GCA_002067515.1. Lineage (GTDB taxonomy): Bacteria > Bacillota > Desulfotomaculia > Desulfotomaculales > Pelotomaculaceae > Pelotomaculum_D > Pelotomaculum_D isophthalicicum. The sequence goes on from MVQK01000204.1 coordinate 962, forward strand.
GAGGCGGAATATCGCCGCCAAGGATACAACCAGACGCGCTCAAAGCCGTCTAAAAACACTCGAAAAAATGGAGCGGGTGACCCGGGCCGGAGAAAGAACGCAGGGTAAACGTTTCTTTTTATGTTGCCCGGCCAAGCGGGCGGGAAGTGCTTAAGGCGCGCGATTTGACCATTGGTTATCCCGGTACTGTGCTGGCCAGGGGGTTGAATTTTGAGATTAACAAGGGGGAGCGGGTAGTGTTGATCGGCCCCAACGGCGCCGGCAAATCCACCCTGCTAAAAACCATCACCGGTTTGCTCCCGCCTCTGGGGGGAAGTATCCGGCAAGGAAGCTTGGTGCAAATAGGCTACTACGAGCAGGAGCAGCAAGGGTTGCACCGGGACAAGGATGTGCTGCATGAATTGTGGGACCAGTTCCCGCACATGAATGAGCTGGACATTCGCAAAGCGCTGGGCGGTTTTTTGTTCAGCGGTGACGATGTAAATAAGAGTGTGGCGGGCTTAAGCGGCGGTGAGAAATCCCGCCTTGCCCTGGCCGCTTTAATGCTGCGCAAGGCGAACTTTCTTCTCCTGGACGAACCGACAAACCACCTCGACCTGCCGGGTAAAGAAGCGCTGGAAGACGCCCTGGCCGATTACCCGGGCACTATTCTTTTTATCTCCCACGACCGGTATTTTATTAACAAAGTGGCCTCCCGGGCACTGGAGTTATCCCTCGGCGACGTAATCAGTTACCAAGGGAATTATGATTACTACCTGAATAAAAAAACCCGCCTGCAAGGAACAGCGAAGTCCGGTCCAGCTAAGCCGGAGCGTTCCGCAGACACCGGGGAAAAGATACAATATTATCAAAAGAAAGAGGAGGAGAGGAAAAAACGCAAACACCAGCGTGAAATTGCGAACCTGGAACAGTCCATCGCCCATCAGGAAGAGTTGATTTCCCGCCTGGAAAAAGAACTGGAGCAACCTGAAGTATATCATGATTACCAAGCCTGTCAGCAACGACAGAGCGAGTTGGAACAAATCCGGGCGGTCCTGCATGACCACATGGAAAAGTGGCTGAACCTGATAGATACTGAACAAGTCAGGTCGTGACAGTTATTCTGCGTATCTTGTTCGGCTAATTATACAAATCCAGCAAGAGTCCCGCTATCTCATCAATTTTACCGACGATCTCAAAGTTTGCTTTCTGTTGCTCCAGCAGGGAGGCAGTCAATTCTTCAATTTTTTTATTTATTATCTCAATTCTAATCAGCAACCGGCCCAATCCGTAATCCTGTTTGACCCTGTAATAATTATTCAGTACAAAAGTCAGGTATTCTTGTACTTGTTCTTTATATTCGATCACGTCAACTTTGCTTTTTGTCCTCTTTAATTTATCTCCCGCTGCTTTTATTTTATCCAGCATCTCTTCAAGCTTCCGCTGTTCCCTTTTAGCCATATCCAGGGTACTGGAAAAGTCTTTGCCGCCTCCCGCTTTTAAAGCAGATGGCTTGTATTTTCTGCCGGTATTCCGATCAACTGTAGATATTTTCACAAATAATCCCCATTTCGACCTGCAATTATGACTATTTAACCAAACTTGGATCTTCTTTGCCTTGATGCTTATTTCCTTCTATATCCTTCTATATAGAGAAAAATTTTTCATTGAATCTATCGGATGAATATAATTAGGCCATCCTCAGAGGTCCTAAGTATAATAACAAGGGCTTTCGTAGGAAGACGGAGTTGATTATTTAGCATAATTACGATAAAATTATGCTAAAAATAATAGAGGGTGAGGATATGCCACATATTAGACCAGTCTCTGATTTGCGGAACAATTTTGCTGACATCTCAAGGGTAGTACATGAGACGGCAGAACCGGTATTCTTAACCAAGAATGGTTATGGCGATATGGTTGTAATGAGTATAGAAACCTATGAACGCAAATTATTCGAAAGTGAAATTTATTTTAAGCTGAAGGAGGCAGAATTGGAAGCAAAGTCAACGGATAAAAGGTTTTCACATGAAGAAGTGTTTTCGGATTTAAGGGGAAGACTTGCCGACAGAGTGGATGGTGATAATGCATAAGATAAAATATATACCTTTGGCATTGAAGGATTTAAGAGATATTACGGATTATATCACCGGTATGCTTAAAGCGCCAAAGGCCGCTACGGATTTGCTTGACGCTCTGGATGCTTCCATATCAAGGCTTGCACAATTCCCATATTCATGCAGGCTATATCAACCTGCACAACCATTAGAAGGTGAATACAGGATATTGCCAGTAAAAAACTATCTGGTTTTCTATGTAGTAACTGAACTTGAAGTGGAGATACGCAGAATCATTTATGCAAAAATGGATATTGCCAAAATCATCAGATAAAAAATGAGAGCAAATTCACATTAGCTTAACTACGGAAAAAAAACCTGCCGTTCCCCAACGGGCGGCAGGCCTGTATTATAGTGCTATATTTATGCGATTTTAACGGTAATCTCATTATTGTCGCCTTTATCAAGCAACACCCGGTTGCCCCGCTTGAAGGTCCCCTTGAGGATTTCTTCGGAAAGCCGGTCTTCCACCAGGCGCAGGATCGCCCGGCGCAGCGGCCTGGCGCCGTACTCCTCGTCAAAGCCTTCCTTGGCCAGCAAGTCTTTGACAGTCTCGGTCACATCTATCTCAACCTCGTTTTCCTTCATCCTTTCAGCAACTTCCTTAAGCATCAAGTTGACAATTTCCCTGATGTGTTCAGCGCTCAAGGCGTGGAAAACGATAATTTCATCAATCCGGTTGAGAAACTCGGGGCGGAAAGTGCGCCTCAGTTCTTCAGTTACCTTGCTCTTCATATTCTCATAGTTTGCCTCGCGCTGGTCACCGGTACGGAAACCGAGAACCGACTCGCGCTTGATCATCTGAACGCCGACGTTGGACGTCATAATAATCACCGTATTGCGAAAATCCACCTTGCGTCCCTTGGAGTCGGTCAACCGGCCGTCTTCCAGCACCTGCAGCAGAATATTGAAAACATCCGGGTGGGCTTTTTCAATTTCGTCCAGCAGGACTACCGAATATGGCCGCCGCCGCACCGCTTCGGTCAACTGGCCGCCTTCTTCGTAACCCACATAGCCGGGAGGCGCTCCAACCAGGCGGGACACCGCGAATTTTTCCATGTACTCCGACATGTCAATGCGCACCATGGCGTCCTCGTCGCCAAACAAGACCTCCGCCAGCGCCCTGGCCAACTCGGTTTTGCCAACCCCGGTAGGGCCGAGGAAAATAAACGAGCCAATGGGGCGTTTCGGGTCCTTCAGCCCGGCGCGGGCGCGCCGCACCGCCCGTGATACGGCCAGGATGGCTTCATCCTGCCCGATTACCCGCTGGTGCAATATTTCTTCCATTTTCAGAAGCCTTTCCGATTCCCCCTCGGCTAGCTTCTTTACCGGAATACCGGTCCAGTTGGCGGCAATCTGGGCGATGACATCTTCGTCCACTACCAGTTCCGGCCCGCCCTTGCGCTGTTTCCACGACTCCCGGAGCTGGTCGAGCTCATTCCGGATCTTCTTCTCCTGATCCCTTATTTCCGCCGCTTTTTCAAATTCCTGGCCATTGACCGCCGCTTCTTTTTCTTTTTGCAGCACTTCCAATTTCTTTTCCAGTTCTTTTAAATCCGGCGGCGCGGTAAAAGCCTGCA
>MVQK01000205.1 GCA_002067515.1 Pelotomaculum sp. PtaB.Bin013
CAAAGACACCGCAACTTGGTCCGCCTCCACTTCCATACCCCTGGAAAAATAGTTTTGCAACGGAGTTCCGGCAAAAGAAGCCAGTAAAAAGAATAACAGGATGAGCGCCAAAACATGCGGCGGGTAACGTGTGAATTGAGTTACTGATGACCGTAACAATACAAACAAGATGCCCCAAAGGAAAAAGTTGCCTAGTATGCCCAGGGCCAGTCCCCGGATGATATGGCCCCGGTTCCAATGAGCCATTTCGTGAGCTACCACGGCTTTAACCTCATCAAGCGGGTAATCAGCCAAGAGAGTATCATATAATACAATGCGCTTCGTCCGCCCCAAACCGGCAAAATAAGCATTGGCCTTTGTGGTGCGCCGGCTGGCGTCCATTATCAACACTTGACTCACCGGCAGCCGGGCTTTTTCGGACAATTCATGGACCATGGAAAGTACCGCCGGGTCTTTGGACGGCGTAAACCGGTTGAAAAGAGGCGCGATTACCACCGGCCAGAAAAAAGTTTGTATGACAAACCAGAGCGAAACAAAAGCTGCACAGGCCAACCACCAGGTACCGGGCCAGCGATTGATAGCCCAGAACAATAAAACAACTCCCACAATGGACAGGAACAAACCTAATCCGGCGCTTTTAAAATAATCAACCCACCACGCTCCAAAAGTTTGAGTGGAAAAACCCCATTGATGCTGCAAAAAATAACCACTGTAAAGATTAAAAGGCACACTCAAAAACTGCAACGACAACCATATTATTAAAAAAAACAGCAAAAGACCGCCCCAATAACTATCCCCGGTCGCCCGTTGGACCCAGCGTGCAAGGTCTACTACCCGGCTGCTTAACACAAGCCATAGTAAAAATGACACTTCCACCAGAAAGCTGCAGATATAGACCAGTCTCAGGCTCATATTATATTGACGGCCTTGGTTCACTTGTTCAGCGCTAAAGTAATAACCTGCTTCCGGGACCGCCCGCCCGGGGAAAAGGGTAAACCAGAGGTAGAGCAAGCTAAAGACGCCGGCTAGAAAAACCAGTGCCAGCCAACCGCTGTTTAATCGCAACTGCAGTTTTCATCACCCCGTGCTAAGATTTTTGGTATATGCCTATTCAAGCTTGCCTGTTATTTTTTCTAGGATAGGTATATGCAACATTAGACCGGTATAATCCAAACGCAGAAAATTCTTTGTAATTATTTTCATAATATATCTCAATATATTTTAATACTTGTATTATACGTTTACTGTTAATATTTAAAAAATACTTAATAAAATTATAATAAAGATGTAATTTACAATACCAAGGTTTTCATGCTCACAATCATTATCCTTTATTTACTATCATTGCAAGACTATTACTTTATTAACATTAACTAATCATATAAAATAATAAGATCTGCATATGCAAACCTACTAACCGTTTAATATTATATATGGATAAAATTGCGGTGTAATAGTAAAAAAGACTAATAGGAGGCAGGATATGATAAATACAATTACAATTCTTCCAGGTCTGGATAAAAGAGGAGGCAAGGAGAGTTACCAATACCTGACTTTAACAGCCGGTGAGACAGTATCCATAGTCGGCCCGACAGGAAGCGGAAAAACCGCTTTTATTTCTGACATTGAACTGCTGGCCCAAGGAGACACCTCAACCGGGCGATGTATATTAATTAATGGGAAAACTCCGTCCGACGAAATAAGATACAACCCTGCCATGAAACCTATAGCTATGATCACTCAAAATACAAAATGTTTTACCGATTTAAGCACGGTAGAATTTTTAAAGATTCACGCCAGAGCCAGGAAGATTTCTGACGACAGGGTAATCATGGAAACTATTGACTTGGCCAACAAATTCACCGGTGAAAAAATTGACAGAGAAACAAGAGTTACCGTCCTGTCAGGCGGGCAAACAAGGTCCCTTTTAATTGCCGACGCTATATTGATCGGCGCGGCTCCAATCATTCTACTGGACGAGATCGAAAACGCCGGCATATTCAAACAAGAAGTAATTGACATTATCAAAAACACTTCTAAAATAATTATTTTTGTCACCCATGATCCAGTGATTGCCCTTTTATCAAAAAAAAGAATTATAATGGAAAACGGCGCGGTAAAAAAAGTTCTTAGTCAGAATGAGTTTGAAACCAAAGCTGCCGCGAATCTTTTGGAACTAGATAAGCAGGTTGGATTTATCAGGGAAAAGTTAAGAGCGGGAGACGAAATTACCAAAGACCTGATTAATGTTAGCTTTGCTTGAATTACTTGGAGGTGTTTTCTTGAAACTTTTGGTAATAGCTGGCCCCCCCTCAGCTGGCAAAACTTCCCTTACCAAACAAATCGTAAGAAGATTTAAAGATGAGATGACAATTGCCTTCTTAAAAATCGACGTGGTGAAAGCTTATGAGGACATTGAACTGGGCAGGGAATTCAAAATTCTGACGAAGAAGATATATTCCGGCGACCTATGTCCAGACCACGCCGGGGTGATGGTACTTGGAGACGCTGTTGAATGGGCGGAAAGCAAGCATGCGGACCTGTTTATCGTGGAAAGCGCGGGTTTGTGTCTACGCTGCTCTCCTTATTTAAATCAAGGCCTGGGGATAATTGTCCTGAGTTCCATATCCGGGATTCACGCTCCTGAAAAAATGGGCGCCATGGTTAGCCTCGCCGACATCGCCGTTGTCACTAAAATAGATCTGGTCAGCCAGGCTGAGCGAGAAGTCTTAATCCAAAAAATAAAAGACGTGCATCCGAATCTAATTCTGATTGAAACTAACGCCTTGCAAGGTACCTCTTTGCACCGTTTGTATGAACTAATCAAGCAGTCAGAAGATATTGATTCGGAAAAGCTTTATCTTAAGGGAAATCCACCTATCGGAACCTGTACGATATGTGTGGGCAAGAAAGAGATCGGCTGGAAACACCACTTTGGCGTCATAAAAAAATTGGACGGTCAAATCGCCGAATACCTTTATCGGGGTGAGTGAGATGCAATACTGGCTTCCACCAGGTAAAAACTGCGGCCTTTGCGGGGAAACCAATTGTAAGAGCTTCCTCCGGTTGGTTGGCAATGGCCAAAAGGTTTATGACAACTGTCCATATTACCAGGAACCTACTTTTTGCAATAATGATTTGGAAAAAGAAGCAGTTTATCCGGGGCATGATATTCTAGGTCATCCATATGATTTCATCCTTAGCCCTTTGCCCGGTGAAAGATCTGCCCGGAAAATCGTCCTGCCTTTTCGAAGCGATCTAGTGGAAAAAATGGACATCAAAAAAGGTGACTATGTGCTCGGGAGACCAATGGGAGCAGGTTGTCCGGTGCCGCATGTTCTTTCTGTAATTGAAGCCGAGCCGGTAACCGGCCTATTATATACCTGGGTAGTCGGTCCTTTGTATTCAAGGGATCGGGAAGCTAAGGATGTAATCGCCTACCATATGATTGGGTTTGAAGGTATTGCCGGCAATATCAGCAAAGAACCTGCTTTAGGTTGCAGAGCGACCTTCCTGCCGGGGTTTTGCATGATGAACCTGAATCATACCGGCCTGGTTAATATGGTTTTGGAAAAAAGTGAAGGTTTCCATGTCCGGATCGAAGATATCAGAATTTTAGCCTCAAAAGATTAGTTTCCCCATTCTACCATAGTGTTGTATAATTAAACTAAATATAGATACTACGGCAAATAAAATATGGGCAGAGGTACCCCCCCTGCCCAATTTTATTTTTTACCCCCACAATCACTTCTGACTTATCGTATTTAAATAATAAGGAACGGTCGATGCCCCCCGGGTCACTGCTTTATTATTATTATTGAAAGAGGTGGTCTGCCGGTTTGGAAGGGGAGTGAAAACTTGTTTCCTGTACAGGATACTGAGGCTGAAATAAAAAAAATAAAACATGGTGACAGTTTGGCCAGAGAAAACTTTTTGGAAAGCTGTAAGCCATTTATTTATAAAGTAGTTTGCAAGTTTACCGGGAAGAACCTGGAATGGGGCAGAGATGACGAGTTAGCTATAGGGTTGATTGCTTTTAATGAAGCTATCGATCGTTTTTGTAATGATTTCGGAGTTCCTTTTCTTGCTTATTCCAGAAATGTTATGAAAAGCCGGCTTGTCGACCATTACCGGCGCGAAAACAAGAATGCTAAGTTTTTTATAACTCAACTATCGCTGCAGGAAGATGGCATAAACAATGTCGAATTCGCTAAGTCATGGGAAATTTTTTTAGAAGAGGAAGCCGCAAGAGAGCGTGAAGAAGAAATAAAAGAATTTGAAGATTTATTGAATATGTACGGGGTTTCGTTTGAAGACTTGGTTAAATGTTCGCCACGCCACCGTGATACGCGCCGTTCATTAATGCTTGCCGCTTGGGAATTGGCGAAAGAGAGCAGTCTGTTTAAAAAATTCATGGATAATAAGAAGCTCCCCCTGGTAGAATTAGGGGAAATAACCGGCATTGGCCGAAAAACTTTAGAGAGAGGCCGCAAATACATAATAGCAATGGCTTTACTTATTAACAGGCGGGAAGATTTTTTATATCTGGCATCGTACCTGAAACTGCCCGTCAACAGCTTAGGGGGAATATAGGATGAAAAAGACGGGGATGGTAGTCAAAATCACAGGT
>MVQK01000206.1 GCA_002067515.1 Pelotomaculum sp. PtaB.Bin013
TTGAAATATGCATAGTATATTCTATGTTTTAGGCGGAAATTGTTTGATTTAGTTCTGTTATGATATTTGTAGTTGAAACAGTACTTAACAAAAAATAAAAGTTGTGTGCAAAAATGGTTATTTTAATAATTATATTAGAAAGGTAGATGTGATTAGTGCAGAAAAAACAGCATGTTCATTTTATCGGAATCGGTGGCTCCGGTATGAACGGTATTGCCGGGATTATGTTGGGGCTAGGTTATAAGGTAACAGGTTCGGACCTGAAAACCACAGCCGTTACCGAAAGGCTGGAAGCCCTTGGGGTGACCTGTTATGCCGGGCATGCTGAGGAAAACTTGGGAAATGCCGATATAGTTGTGGCTTCTACGGCTATTCCCCCCACAAATGTGGAATTGGTTGCGGCAAAGAAAAAAGGCCTGCCGGTTATTCACCGAGGTGAGATGCTGGCAATGCTGATGGATAGGCAAAAGGGTATAGCTATAGCCGGAGCACACGGAAAAACCACAACTACATCAATGATTTCCCTGGTTTTTGAAAAGAATTATCTTGATCCCACCATAATCATCGGAGGTGAATTGACTGATATCGGTGGGAACGCAAAACTAGGCAACGGTGAATATCTAATAGCGGAAGCGGATGAAAGTGACGGATCATTTCTAAAGTTGAACCCTTTCATTGAAATTATTACCAATATTGAGGACGATCACCTGGATTATTATAAAAACGTTGAAAACATTGTAGCCGCTTTTCGGAAATTTATGGCCAAGGTACCGTACGACGGCCTGTTGATAGCCTGTCTGGACAATAGTAGAATAAGAGAATTGTTAAACGAATATGACAGGCCTTACCTGACTTATGCCATTGAACAAAATGACGCGGATTATACCTTGCGAAATCTCCGGCTTGACAATAATACTACGGCCGGCGACGTTTATTATCGGGGTGATTTTTTAGGTTGCCTGGAGTTAAGTGTGCCCGGACGGCATAACCTTTCCAACGCCCTGGCGACGGTTGTGGCCGGACGGTTTATTGGGCTTTCCTTTGATAGAATCGCGGCGGCGTTAAAAAAATTTAAAGGAGCCGGGCGTAGATTTCAGTGTATGGGCGAAGTAAGAGGGATTAAAGTTGTCGATGACTATGCGCACCATCCATCTGAGATAAAGGCTACGTTAAATGCGGCGCGCCAAATGAAAATCGGCCGGGTAGTCGGTGTCTTTCAACCACACCGTTATACGAGGACTTCACTTCTTGGCGAACGCTTCGGAACAGCATTCAGCGATGCGGATATAATTATAATAAGCGATATATATAGTGCCGGAGAACAGCCCATAAACGGGGTGAGCGCGAAAAATATAGTGTCTGCGATTGAGGAAAATGAGCACCGTGAGGTAATTTATCTGCCTACCAGACAAGAGATAGTAAATTATCTGGTTGAAACAGTCCGTCCCGGTGACTTGATCCTGACCATGGGAGCGGGTGATATTTGGAACGCAGGTGTTGAACTGGTCAACAGGTTAAAGGAGAGTCAGAAAATTGGCTGATTTAACCCTTTATCATGGATTGCTTGCGCTTATACCCGGCCGGGTTCGGGCGGGTGAACCGATGAAAAAACATACCAGCTGGCGCATCGGCGGCCCCGCGGATATTTTTGTGGAACCGGGGAACCGCCGGGAACTCCAGCTTGTTGTTTCTTTTGCCAGAGATAAAGGTATTCCTTTAACAGTTATCGGGGCTGGCTCAAACCTTCTGGTTTCCGATAATGGAATCAGGGGGATTGTGGTTAAGATAGGGAATGGCATGGCCAGGGTATTTACCGTTGGTAATGAAATTACTGTGGAAGCCGGGGCTAAACTGGCGGTAGTCGCGTCGACGGCTAGGGATGCCGGTCTGGGCGGATTTGAATTTTCAACGGGAATACCCGGTACCGTCGGAGGGGCTGTGGCAATGAACGCGGGAGCCAACGGCTCCGCCGTGAGCGCGCTGGTTAAGAATGTGTTGATATTAAACTTTGATGGGAATTTTGTCGGTAAGAGTAAGGAGGATATGTCTTTTAGCTATAGGAGAAGCATATTACATTCAGAACCGGCAATTATTGTAGAAGCTACTTTTACCTGTTATCCCAGGGATAAGAAGCTCATCCGGGAAGAGATGGCTGATTACCTGAAAAAAAGAAAAGCATCACAACCACTTTGTTATCCTAATGCCGGAAGTGTTTTTAAAAACCCGCCGGGTGACTCCGCGGGACGTTTGATCGAAGCCACGGGTTTAAAAGGGGTCCGGGTGGGAAACGCCCAGATCTCCACACTACATGCGAATTTTATCATTAATCTGGGTTCTGCCACAGCCAAGGATGTTCTGGCTTTAATAGAGCACGTCAGAGAAGTTGTAAACAGCCGGTTTGGCGTGGATCTGCAACCCGAGATAAAGTTTACCGGTTATGATTAGGCGGAGGTGACAAAATGGAAAAATTCATGATCTTGGGTGGAAACCGCCTTAAGGGTACTATTCGCGCCAGCGGGTCTAAGAATGCCACCTTACCGATATTGGCGGCGAGTATACTCAACGCCGGTAAGAGCGTTATTCACGAAGTGCCCAGACTGGTTGACGTGTCAGTAATGAAAGATGTGCTGACTCACCTTGGCGCTAAAGTCAATTGGGACAGAAACACTATTGAAGTCGACAGCACGAATGTTCAGCCTGTTGAAATTTCCGAAGATTTGATGCGTCGCATGCGCGCTTCAAATCTTCTGTTGGGGGCGCTGTTAAGCAGGTTTGGACGCGTAAAAATATCATACCCGGGTGGCTGCCAAATCGGTAGCCGGCCAATGAATCTCCACTTAAAAGGTTTACAATTGTTAGGCGCCACAATTCAGGAAAAGTTTGGTTATATAACGGCCGAGGCTGATAAGCTGGTGGGCGCTGACATTCATCTCGACTTGCCTAGCGTTGGCGCCACAGAAAATTTGATGATGGCTGCGGTGCTGTCCGAAGGCGTTACATTCATCCGGAACGTCGCTAAAGAACCGGAATTGGTAGATCTGCAAAATTTCCTTAACAGCATTGGCGCTAAGATAAAGGGCGCGGGAACAGATACGATTAAGATCGAAGGTGTCAGCTTAAAAGACCTTAAACCAACTTCTTACACTATTATTCCTGACCGCATTGAAGCCGGGACGTATATTGTCTCAGCGGCTATAACCGGTGGTGATGTAACTGTAACCAACGTAATTCCTGAACACTTAGATCCGTTATTGGCGAAACTGCGCGAGGCTGGAGTCAATATAAGCGTCGGAGATGATAGTGTCAGGGTAGTGGGAAACGGGCGAATAAAAGCAGTCGATATAAAAACGATGCCTTATCCAGGTTTCCCAACCGACATGCAGCCACAAATGATGGCGCTTCTGAGTTTAGCGGAAGGAACCAGTGTGATTACAGAAACTATTTTTGAAAATCGTTTCAAACATGTCGGGGAACTCCGCAGGATGGGCGCTGATATTAAGGTCGAAGGGCAGACCGCGATTATTAAAGGAGTTGATAAGCTAAGCGGGGCCTGTATTGAAGCCAGCGACCTGCGGGCGGGGGCGGCGCTGGTTATGGCTGCCCTTGCCGCTGAAGGCGGGACCGTTTTGGAAAGAGTGCAACACATCGACCGAGGGTATGAGCGGTTAGAAGTAAAGTACAACTCTCTGGGCGCAAGAATTATTAGAGTTCACAATTGATGTGACTCTTTTTTTGATTATCTGAAGGACAGACTGTGGCTAAATAGCCTGGCGCCGGACAATACTATTTAAATGTTGAAATTATTTAAATAAAACTTAGAGAGCCATGGACAAGGGGAAAACAGTTGCTATAATTATATTGGAGTATGATTAGGTAATATGCCACTGGAGTGAGCAGCAATTGAAGGTCATTTTTCATAGTGGTAGAAAAAGAATTAAATGGAATCCGTTTGAAAGTCTTTTTTTTATACTGTTGGTTTTAATAACGGGATATGTTTTTTTGAAATCGCCGCTGTTTGAAATAAAGCAGGTTGTTATCCGGGGCAACCTGTACCTTGCTGAGGAAAATATTCGAACTGAAGCAGATATAAATATGGGTATTAATATTTTTAAAATTAATCTGGCGGCTGTGGCTGACAAATTAAAAATGATGCCTATGATTAAGGATGCGCGTGTTACCAGAGTACTGCCTTCAACTGTGTTGATTAATGTTACAGAACGTCGTCCTTTAGGGCTTTTACCCGTGGGAAATAGTTTTGTTGAAGTGGATGAGGAAGGTATTTGTCTTCAGAAGGCCGGGTCAGGCGTTCCCGGTATACCAATAATAACAGGTATAAAAGTAGATGCGCCCGGCTTAGGGGAGAGGGTTAAAGCAGAGCATCTGGAGGATGCTTTGATGATGACCAGCGGTCTGCCGGATGAGGTGATTAACAAACTATCAGAGGTTCATGTAGACCAGAATGGCCAGATCAAGGCTTATACACTGGATCGCATTCAATGCCGCTTGGGGGAGGCTGTTGATATCCGGGAAAAAGGAGTAGTATTGGCACGGATTTTACAGGAAATGCAAAAACAGGGGGCTAAGGTTAAATATATAGACCTCACGAGTGTGGGAAAACCTGTG
>MVQK01000207.1 GCA_002067515.1 Pelotomaculum sp. PtaB.Bin013
TTAAACGCCCTGGTCTTCTCCATTGCCACGACGTCCCTGGGACGTTCCACCACACAGATCACATCCCGCCTGCGCCGCTCGTCGCGGCAGATAAAACACGGGTCATCGTCGGTAAAGTTGCCGCATACGGAGCAATAACTAATGGCGGTCCTGGCCTCCTCCAACGCGCGGGCCAGGCTCAAAGCCACGTCAGCCGGGGCGTTCAAAAGGTGAAAGGCCAGCCGCTGCGCCGTTTTAGGGCCAATGCCGGGCAGCTTGGATAGTTCATCAATCAGCCGGGCAACCGGCCTGGCATAAAAATGCATGGCTAAAACAACCCGGGGATATTCATCCCGCCGGTGAGCTTGCTCATTTCCTGGGACACCATTTCCTGCGCTTTTTTCAACGCATCGTTGACCGCGGCCAAAACCAGGTCCTGGAGCATTTCCACATCTTCCGGATCTACCGCCTCAGGTTTTATTTCTATTGACAGAATCTCATTATTTCCGTTGGCGATTACCTTGATCATGCCGCCCCCGGCCGTGCTCTCCACTGTCCGGCTTTTCAGTTCCTCCTGTAATTTTATCATGCCCTGCTGCATCTTCTGCACTTGTTTCATCATCTTGTTCATATTTCCGCCCATCATAATTTAAAAGCCCCCTTTATAAAATAAGTTAAATCAGGCCTCAAAATAGCCGTTTATGCAGCCCACAGGTAGCACTAAACAAATGCTATTCGTCGTCAAATAATGAAGATAACTCTGTTTCGTCTTCAGGAATAATTTCCTTTCCGTTGAAACGGCGGCTGATATCATTAGCCGGCTCAGTACGGACAGCGGGCATGTGGATTTCCCCTTGATAAAACCTGTAATTAACCTGCCATTCACCGCTAAAAAACTTGCCCAGCAGTTCCTCAAAATATTTCTTATTCTCAGGGCGCTCAGCCATCGCATAAGCCAATTCCGCGCCTTCCGGAAAACCCGCGATCAGGCTGTGCTCCTGCACCTGCAAGGGAACAGCTTTGATAAAATTAGGATAGATCGGCGGCCTTTCCTTACGCAACGCTTCCATGATGTCCCCCCAGGCAGCCCGGACCTGCTCAAGGCTTACCCCCGGAACTGACTCCCTGCCGGCTTCACCATGCAATTCCCTTGATATAGTGTCTTCCGGCATAGTTTCTACCAGCCTCTGGACCTCTCCGGTTTGGTCCGGCTCATATTGCGCGCCGGTTTTGTCAGGAACACCTTCCGGCTGGCGCAACCGGCCCGTTGCCTCAGTGAAACTTTGGAGTGCCTTGTATGGTTCATTGGAAACGCTCCGGTCAACCAGAAGGTTACCGGACTTTTCCGGGACAAAATTTTTTAGCTTTTCCTCTAGAGCCGCTACTCTTGCCGCAAGGGAAGACAAATCGTAAGTAATTTCCGGACGGCAGGCTTTCACCAGGGCAAGCTCCAGAATGACACCTGGCAGACTGCCCCACTTCATCTCCTGCTCGGCTTTGATCAATATGTCGACAGCGCGGATTAGCCTCTCCTCACTGAAATCCGCCGCACCGGGAACATTCTTTAAGGCGTCGCCCCATACTCCGCCCCCTGAATCACCCGGTGAAACTCTTTCCAGGATAATAGCCCGCAAAAAGGCAGCCATTTCCCTGGCGAAAAGCCGCAAGTCCTTCCCCGTGCCCGTCAACTCGCCAATCAGCCGCAGCGCCGGCCCGGTTTCGCCGGCAGCCAGGTACCCCGCCATCCTGCTCAGGATATCTAGACGCACAGTTCCAAGAATGTTGTGAACGTCCTCGGCTGTTACCTTCATTTCCCCCAAGGCCGCCCCCTGGTCAAGAATACTAAGGGCATCCCGCATGCCGCCCTCCGCGGCCCTGGCGATCAACAGCAGGGCCTCCTCATCCGCCGCTATTCCCGCCCCGGCGGCGACTTCCCTCAGTCGCCCGGTAATTTCGTCCGGGGAAATGCGCCTGAAATCAAACCGTTGGCAGCGGGAAAGGATGGTCAGCGGCACTTTATGCGGTTCGGTTGTAGCCAAAATAAAAACAACGTGCCTGGGCGGTTCCTCCAGAGTTTTCAGCAAGGCGTTAAAAGCCTCGTTGGTGAGCATGTGCACCTCGTCGATGATATATACCCGGAACTGCCCGGTTGTAGGCGCAAACTTGACTTTTTCCCTTAAATCCCTGATCTCGTCGATACCACGGTTGGAAGCGGCGTCAACTTCAACTACGTCAACGGAATAGCCCTCGGTAATGGACTGACAATTAACGCACCGGTTACAAGGCTCCGGTCCGTTCCGGTCAAGACAATTCAAAGCTTTCGCCAGCACCTTGGCGGTGGTCGTTTTGCCGGTGCCGCGGCTGCCGCAAAAAAGATAGGCGTGGCCGGTCCGGCCTGCCTCCACCGCGTTCCTCAATGTTCTTGTAACATGTTCTTGGCCGACAATATCCCTGAAGGTCTGAGGCCGCCACTCCCTGTAAAGCGCCAGATACGCCATCTTATTTCCTCACCTGACACATATTGGCTCAAACGCACCGCTTAAGCGACTTGAGCCAAGTTATATGCTATCCCGGTTATTATTCGCTATATAATATTATTTTCCTGTTAAATGAGAATAAATCACTGAACGAGGAGAATTACTATTTTTAAAAAACCTGGATGTGACACAGGCCGAATTTCTTGAATGGTATAAGTGATCGAAGACGGAAACGGATCGGGGTGCCAAAATGGCCCCGTCCGTTTCCTCCCGGTAATGGATAGTAAAATTGCATGTTAGCCAAGGCAAGGCGTTACGGGTTTGCCTGCGTCGTAAAAGTCCACGTTATCGCATCGTTGGAAGCGCCGTTCGTACTATATATGCTTCCTGCCGGTATGGTCACCATATAATTTGTGCCGTATACCAGGCCCACGTAACCAACCGTTAGCTGATTACCGCTTGCAGTCCCGTAAAAAGTCTTTGATGTGCCGCCGGCGCTTAATATGATTTGTACACTTGAACTACTCTGGAGCGCGCAGTCAAAGGTTGCCGTAATCGTGCCGCTTATCGGCGCCCCGGTCCTGAGGTTATTGACCGGGCTGATCGTAAGAGTCTGGTCACTTACGTTTTTCGTCACACTTACGGGATTGTTTTGGTCATCAGTCAGGGTGATATTATTATAGCCCGGCCCCTGAATCACATTTTCGCTGAAGTTCACTGTAATCCCCGTATTCGCCGGCACGCCCGAGGCGTTGTTCACCGGGTTAGTGCTTGTAATTGCAGGCGACGTGGTGTCCAGCGTTGTAAAACTAAAACTATATGGTCGCACCGGCGGGCATATTCAATTTGTACGTTATGCCTTCATTCAGTGAAACGGAGGGCGTGACCACCAGTACATTCCCGCTGACGCTGCTACTGGTTGTCACAGGGTTATTGTGGTTATCCATCAACGTTATACCGTTAAAGTTGTTGCCTGCAGTAATGGTTCCACTGAAAGTGACTTTGATCACTTTGTTTAATACAACTCCCGTCGCGCCATCCGCCGGGTCGGACACCGGAGGCGCGGGATCTTCGAACACGGCACATATGGAAAAGTGCTGCACCGTGGCGGTTACCGTCCAGTTCACCGGATCAACGGTACTGTCCTGGTATTCCCAGTAGCCTGAGGATGTGTTGTAGTAGATCGCCACATTTTGTTTGCCCTGCGCTGCCTTTTTTAACGGTCAGTTACCCGGTGAGGGGCGCATTACGGAGCGCAGGGCTGACAGTGTACAGGAAGGTCACGCTGCGGGCCAGATCGCCCCTGTGCAAGGGCAGGTCGGGGTAAAAGTTTTTGTCGGGTGAAAGCTGGGCCATGCCGGATTGAACGGCGGTTACTATTTGTCTGTAGGCCCAGTGGTCGCTTGGGACGTCCGCCATGGTTTCATCTTTGGCGGAAAGTGCTCCGCCGGACAGTCTTAAGAGCACTGAAACTGCCTCGGCCCTGGTAATGGTGGCGTCGGGGCCGAAGGTGCGGGGTATCCTTGGAATAATCCGCTTTTGGCGGCGGCTTCGATCTCGCGAAAGGCCCAGTGTTCAGCGGTCACGTCGCTGAAGGTGGGGGTTGTTTGTTCTGCAAGGGGTATACTTTTGGCCAGTACGAGCACTTTGGCCAATTGGGCGCGGGTGACGTCTCCGGCAGGTTGAAAGGTGCCGTCGGGGTATCCTTTGAGTATTCCTTTGGCAACCAGGTAGTGAACGTACGGCCAGAGCGGGTTGTCTGACGCTACGTCGGTGAAGGCTGTCTTTTCAGCCTGCTGCTCTTTTTCGGGCGTGGTACCGGCGGGCGCTGCGGCGGCCATGGCTACCTGGCCGCAGGTTAGCAGTAGGGCCAGGCATATTCCAAAAAGAATCAGGGTCTTATTTTTTTTGCGTTTATTTGATCTGGAAGTCAATGGTGTAATCATCCTCTTCATCCTCTCTTATAGATATCATTTTCTAGCTTATATAATATTTATCGCTACTGACCGGTATAGAAGTACAGGTCATAGTCGCCTGTTATAGGATTGCCGTTGGTGTCGGTGACCGCGTCTCTTGGTATGAATAAGTGGTATTTGACCAGGGTTCCGGTCGGGGTTCCGTTTAACATGTGTGGTTTTGCTTGGTCAGTCTCTGATCCTCCGTTGC
>MVQK01000208.1 GCA_002067515.1 Pelotomaculum sp. PtaB.Bin013
CCAGCGATCAAGCCAGGATAATATAGAGAATCGTTTTGCAGCATGGCAAGTGCTACACGACCAGTGATGTTTTTATCAATTAATTTTTTTGTCTCCTGGTCAACCAGGCATTTAACGCTCTCGCCAAAACCTGTTAGAAATTCATCCCGGCACGCAGGTAAAAAGATTTTAATTAGCAGATCCTTTCTTGAAGAAAAATTATATTTCGTTTTTGTTCCGTCGGAAAAAATATATTCGCATTGCGTATAATCGTAAGAAATGCTTTCGCTTTCGTCCCAGGCTTTATTGGCTTCTTTTAATGCTTGTTTTTCACGAAAAATTTCGTGAGGAATGATTTTATTGCTCACTATTCCCACCTATCTTCGTCATCATTTGATGTTGACTGGAGGGTCTGAAGGGTCTGAAGTCCAACTACCCTTTTTTCTATATTTTTTTCTCGTATAGGCGAAAATGGTAGTCTGCCTTCAGACCCTTCATAACCTTCGGGATTACGCTCTGACGCTAGAATCCCTATGCCGTACCAGTAAACCCGTCCATCCGATCCACGTTCCTTTGTGTATCCAGCAAGCTCCAATCGTTGTGAAAACTTTTTATTGCTTACGGCTCTCTCTCCGTTCGTTAAGCACCATTTTGTGTAAACGTTGTGTAGTACACCTGATGCCGTTTTCACATCCTGAATATTCACATTGCAGCACTCGCTAATAAAGTTCATAATCGAATCCATCTCTGTTTGATAAGCCATTGTCGCCGCTTTAACTTCCTCCGGCTGTTCTAAACCTTCCCTCTGCCATTTCAGACAACCTTTGACAGCCCAAGCCAATATTCCAGGCAGTTCTCTTTTAAGCTTGTTCAACAGGTCCTTGTCCTGCCGTTTACCCTTAAAACTATCATCACCCTGTTTCACATCTTCAAATTTTACATTAAAGGGAATTAGCCTAATCCTTCGCCAGATGCCGTGATCGCTACCCCGGATTTCTGGCCGATGGTTTGTTGCGAGGAATATTTTACACTCAGGTACAAAATCAAAAAATTCTTGGTGAAGGAATCTTGCTGAAATGGTATCCTGACCAGTTAATTGTTTAATTACACTTTCGGAAAGCCGCCTGCCTTCGTCTGATTCTACAGCAGAAACGAATCTAGCACCTTTTAACCGGGCAAGGTCATTGCGGATACCCTCGTTTTTTTGGACCATTAGTGTTTCGGTAGGAGTCTGCAGCGCATAATCACCTAATAACGACATGATCAAAGCAATTAGCACACTTTTACCGTTCGCGCCAGTTCCGTACAAAATAAAGACTACCTGTTCTCTCGTGCTGCCCGTAAGACTATATCCAATGGCCTTCCTCATAAAGGTGATCAAATTTTCATTCTCTGCAAATATATCATTAAGAAACTTCTCGAACATTGGACACTTCGCTTCAGGGTTATACTCGACAGGTATAATCTTCGTGCTCAAATCTTCGCGCTTGTGTGGTCTTAATTCCCCCGTCCTTAAATCCAAAGTGCCATTTAAGCAGTTTAGCAACCATTGATCCTTATCTAATTCCTCTGTCGTCACCGGTATTCCCGGCTCACTTTGTGCCAAATTGACCATCGCCCTTAATCGCGCTTCAGATTCAG
This sequence comes from Pelotomaculum sp. PtaB.Bin013, assembly GCA_002067515.1. Lineage (GTDB taxonomy): Bacteria > Bacillota > Desulfotomaculia > Desulfotomaculales > Pelotomaculaceae > Pelotomaculum_D > Pelotomaculum_D isophthalicicum. The sequence goes on from MVQK01000208.1 coordinate 1,621, forward strand.
ATTTCAGCGCATGGTTTACGAGTGCTCTGCGCGTATCTTCATCGGGGATGTCGCTCGCTTCAGCATACATTCGTCTAACGGTTTCTTTAGCTAGCCGGTAAATACCCCCAGTATTATCCTTCACCCACCTTTTACCATCCCATAGAAGCCATTTGCCCCATTGGTAGCAATATCTTATATTCTGCCCATAATTGGAAACTAGGCGGGCGGCATTTCCCAAATCCGTGAGAAAATTACCCTGTGCTATGATATCCTGTACGGCTTTTTTTTCTGATTTCTTTTCTTCGTACTTGATTTCAATGCGCATAGCGGTGTCGAGTGCATTTTGAAATATTTCCTTAAATTTACTCTGTTCTCTTTTGTGCAGGTCATTAGGATCTTTAGCACCGGTTAATTCACTCAACCGGACCTCGAAAAGCTCTCCCTGCCATGTTTTCCAACTGGAAAATTGTTTTGTTATACCGGCAATAAATGCTTCGCCGCCTTGATCTGGTTCTCGAACAGCATAAATTTTTGGGATTCCATCAACATGTTTAAGCTTGAGCTTGCCGGCCATATCCGCACCAGGAAACCCTAGCGCTGGAAAATCATGATACCATAATGTCCAACTATCGGATTCACCCTCCACAAAGACGATAAATCCTTTTTCCCGTGCTTCAGGAAGTTTCCATAAGCCATACGGTATAACTGCCCCTTTGCCCCTTGCCCACTTGCTACCGTCCTTTGCCTTCAGCGCAACTCTGATTCGCTGCCGTGGTGCTGGAGTCCCATCCTCAAGTGAATACCTAATTTTCACATGGTTCCTTCCTTGGCTCACCCCCAGGCTCGTGAGAAAATCAGTCGGAAACCCCTTGTCCTTAGCTAACGCATCAATTGTTAAGCCACCCGTAGCCGTAATAGTTTTTTGCTCTGAATCAGGAAATAGATCAGCCCACGTCATATCTAATTTATTAAGAATCTCTTTCGGGTCACAACCCGTAAAACAGTTCAATAAAATCTTATTATCTACTACGGTAACGGAAAGGCTTCTATTTTTATCTCCATGGGCATGTCCATCACCGGGACAATGAGCAACATGACCATTACCGCTAGGCTTTACACCTGAAAGTTTACTCAGGAGATTTTGGAGTTTGAAATCCAAATCCATGACTTGCCTCCAGTAACAGGCCCTTGCCCTTGCTGTAAACATCTTGAACATTTATTCGACAGTTGTTACAATATTGATATAAATACAACCTCTTGTTTCCTCCTTCCACCGCCTCCCGGCCTCGCCCCCGCCGGGGGTTTTATTTTGCCTATCTGCTTGCTGCTTCCTTTTCCAACCAATTTTTTAACCCTTCTTTAGGAATAATAAATTTCTTTCCAATTCTTATGGATGGAAAGTCCGGTCGGTGGCATAAGTTATAAACTCCCTGCTTCCCGATAGGAATGATCTTGTTTCGCCAAATATCGTCTGGAAGTAAGTTAATAGGTAAGTCATCCCAGTTAATAATTTGATTCAACTTTTTCCCCCCTTTTGATTTTAAATATTGCTATTTCGTCCCTTTGTGTGTTATTATATAAGAAAAATAGCGATATAGAAAACGATTCACATATCGCCATTCAATAAAAAAGCTAGACATATCAAGGCATTAAAGGAATATTAAAATTATGGAAAATCAAGTTATAAATATCACCAAAAATAATAAACTTTATCTTTATAATTCAAACAGACTTCCAAGTGAAGGTTTTACATGGTATCGGGGTAAAAGCGTTTTGCGGGAAGTCGAGGGAATAGAGTTTCTTTCAATAAACAACGTACAATCGTATACCCCAGATCTAAAAAGTGCAGTTATTGATTTCGCAAATCTAAACATTTTAGATAATAAAGAAATCATCTCAATTGTTAAAAAATATGGCTTTTTAGGGCTTGTTCATTTCTTAGAAGAAGGTAAAGGGGCTTATTTTTGGAAAACACATCACACGGATTTCGATTGGTATAAATTACTAGGAATAGATGAACCATCAAAAATATCAACCCCGTTCACTAATGGATTGTCCAGTTCTGCTAAACACCCTTTTTGGGATTATTACCGTGAACCATTAGAAGTGTTTCAAAACGTGGTTGCCTGGTTTCAAGAAATTGTTTCCGTATTGGTTGCAGTCGAGAGAGTATCAAAAGAAAATCCGGCAGGCTTTTATCAAAGTGAGGAGTTCACTGAATTACGCTGGATCACTCAAAAAACAGGTCCATTATCAATTACACTATCATATTTACCAAACGGATTGCCGGTATGGGTAATGCCCGTAAATTCTTTACTAACTGCACTATACAGTTTTCTTTTTTGGATGATTCAAAATAGCTACCCTATTCGTCAATGTCCTACCTGTGGGAAATATTTTTGGGCTGATGATAAACAGCATCGAAAATTATATTGTAATAAAGATTGTGCTATGAACCCGGTACGTGAACGGGAAAAGGAAAAACGAAAAGTTATTAGGCAGTCCAAAAAGAAAACCGGGGAGGAAATCGCTAAAGATACCGGTATTCCCCTGAACAGGATTAAAGAGATTTTAGGGGAAGAATAAAACCCCGAATATATTAAAGGAAGGTGTCAAAAATGGCAAAGAAAACCAAGAACACGGACGGGAAGAAACCCAGAAAGCCCCGCAATGCAAACGGCGAAGGCGGGATCACTCAGTTAAAGAATGGTTTATGGCAGGCGCGCATGAGCGTACGGGATCCGATTACAGGCGATTTAAAGAGATACGCCTATTACGGCAAATCTAAAATTGAGGCGCGCGACAAGCTAATCAAGGCACAAAATGAGATCAGGATAGGCAGCTTTGTTGTCCCTCAAAAGGATCACTTTGGAACATGGCTTACCGTTTGGCTGACACAGTATAAAAAGATCCGTGTACGGGCTTCAACCTTCGCACTGTACGACAACATTACTAAAACCCACATCATTCCCAATATTGGTGACATACCGCTCCAAAAGCTGGAGACAAAAGACAT
>MVQK01000209.1 GCA_002067515.1 Pelotomaculum sp. PtaB.Bin013
GACCACCATAACGGGTTAAGCCGGTCAACTGTTACAATATAAAGCGAGCCCAGTGACGACTGGTGCAAAGTGGGTAAAACAATACCCAGGATTGTTAAAGGAACCATGGCTTTGCTTAAAATGTTCTTCAAAGGACCGATCTTAACTCTTTCAAAGAATATATCCCCAAACTCTAACACTTGTACAGTGGTATACAGCGATATGCACCAAAACACTTCAAACAGCACCGAGTGGAAACCCCAGTAAAAGAACGGCCGCCAGCAGTTTGTCCATCTCCCGATGTCCAGCAATAGACTCACCAGGGCAATGATATAGCCAATCAACGAGGTTAACAGCGCGGCGCGGGCAATCGGCAGATACTTTTCTTTGTGCAATACGTGCACAATCAACGCCGTGCTGAAGCCGCCGCCCGCCAGGGCGATACCGCACAGCAAGTCAAATCCGATCCACAAACCCCAGGGCCATTCGTCACTTAAGTTGGTTACCGCTCCAAGCCCTAATACAAAACGCGCCAGGGCGGTTACAACCGCAATACCCGCTAAACCAATCAATACATACCTGAATGGAGTAAGCTTAAAACTCCAGGCCTTTTGCATTTTAATATCACCTCCATTTAAAAAGATTTACTCATCTTTTTTACCTTCAATAGTATTGACGGCTTCATACATTTCCTCATGATGATGCACTTCGTCGCGTCTTTTCGTATAGAAATTCAAAGCCGTCAGGATGGCGCCCCAACCGACAAAGATATATGGGGTCCATTTAAGCACGCTCCAGGTTAAAGACGGAATGGATTTTTCGGAGACATCTTTGCCGTATGCCGTGGTTTTTAAGCCAATTTCATCAAAAGGCACATCAGAAATATAAAGCCAGGATGTTCCGCCATACTCTTTTTCCCCGTACACTCGCTTGATATAGTTAGGATTACTGTTAATTCTCTTCCACGCCTCTTTTAGCAGTTCGTCTCTTTCCCCATATGTCAGTGTGCCTGTCGGACAAGCGGTAACGCAAGCAGGTTTCAAGCCTTCTTCTTTCATGCGGTCATAACAAAACCGGCACTTTTGCACAAAGGGAAGGGCCTTGTCCCATTGAAAAGACGGCACTCCAAACGGGCAGGCAATCATACAGTAACGGCAGCCAACACAATAATCCTGATTTAATTCGGTTGGCTTATAAATTACCGCACCTTCTTTGGTTTTTACGAATGAATGGGTGAAGCAGGCCGATTCGCACGCGGGTTCATCGCAGTGCATGCATTGTCTTTTTACAAAACGCCATTTAACTTGATCGCCCTGTTCGATTAAATGGTAGTTTACTACAGTCCAGTTGTATGCGTCCGTTTTGCCAGGGGCGTCCCAGTTATTCGTAAATTCGGTTTTAGTGGCCGGTAAGTCGTTCCACGTTTTGCAGGCAACCATACAGCTCCGGCAGCCAATGCATCTGGAAACGTCCACCAATACACCCTTTGACATCCTCACACCTCCAGTTTCTACTTGGAATTAAGTTGCTTGCAATTCATTTGAAAACATTACGCTTTCTTTATGTTGCAAAGAAAAGCTTTGGATTCCGGTATCATTGTGTTAGGGTCCCCGACGCTGGGTGTTATATCGTTGACCGAACTGCCCGTGGCCAGTCCCTGATAACCCCAATGGAACGGCATGGCAATAAGTTCTATTTCCTTGCCGTCAATGTTGAGCGGTTTGATAATTGGCAGCACGCTGACCTTGCATTTTATTTCACCGCGGATGGAACTGACAGCTACCATATCGCCAGGTTTAACCCCAATCTTATTAGCGAGGCCCGGCGATATGGTAGCAAACATTTCCGGCATTAGCTCTGCAAGATTGGGGCAGTTTCTGGTTACGGCGCCGCTCTGGTAGTGTTCCACCAGGCGGTGGGTGGTGGCAATATAAGGGAAGTCCGGAGACGCCGCCGGCGCGACTTTGGCGAAGTCACCTTTATACCTGGCAGCCACAGGGTTGTTTTGCAGTTTGCCCATAATGTTTTTTACCGGACTCTCAACCGGCTCGTAGTGCTCCGGTAGCGGGCCGTCTTTCATGCCGGTAGGCGCGAACAGCCTGCCTTGTCCTTCGGTATTCATGAAGAACGAGTTGGCCGCTGATTTGTCCGGTGTGATAAAGTCGCCGGTCACGGCGTCCTTGAACGGGAAGTCGGGTACGTCGTTGTTGACCCACTGCGCGCCGTCCCAGGAAACCAGCATTCTCTTGGGGTCCCAGGGCTTGCCGGAGGGGTCGGCCGAGTTGCGGTTATAAACGATGCGCCGGTTTGCCGGCCAGGCGAATGACCATTTCGGAAAGAGACCGAGGCCGCTCTTGTCTTCCCGGCTGCGTCTCTGGCAAGCGGGTACTTTCAATACCGGGTCTACAAACATGTAACCCGCGTAAATCCAGACGCCGCATGCCGTGGAGCCGGTGTCGGTAAGCTTGGCGAAGGAATCCAGCAAGGCACCGTCGGCTACGTTGTATCCGTTCATTTCTTTGGCGATTTTCATGATATCCGGCTCGTCGTGGCCGGGCAGGTCGTAATCCCAGACCATATCCAGGATGGGGGCGGGGAACTTGCCGCCGGCCTTGTACTCTTTACGGATGGCCTTAAACATTTCGTAGGCGATCCAGAGATCGCTCTTGGCCTGTCCGGGCGGTTCCACCGCTTTCCAGCGCCATTGAATCCAGCGGGAGCTGTTGGCCACTGTTCCTTCCTTCTCGTAGGAAAAAGCGGTCGGCAATAGGAAAACCTCGGTTTTGATGTCGGCCGGGTTGGCGCCGGGACGATGCCAGAAAGCTGCTGTTTCAGTTTCAAATAAGTCGACGGCTACCATCCAGTCCAGGTTTTCCATCGCTTTGCGCGCGTTGATGGTATTGGGACCGCCTACCGCCGGGTTCTGTCCCCAGGCGAAGTAGCCTTTAATGCTCCCCGCGGCCATTTTTTCAAAAATCGCCATGTGGGAGTGGTCGCCACCGGTGTGCTTGGGCAGGTAGTCGAAACAAAAATCGTTATCTTTTGTCGCCTTATCACCGTACCAGGCTTTAAGCATGCTGATCAAGAACTTTGGTTTGTTGGACCAGTAACTTGTCTTGGGAGTTTCTTTTTCCAGGTATTCCTTTAAGTTTGTGTGTGCTGTCGCATTCGGGGCGCCTACGTAGCCGGTGAGGTTTCCATACAGAATGCCTTGGTCGGAAGAGCCCTGCACGTTTGACTCGCCCCGCTGGGCGTTGACGCCGCCGCCGGCGATGCCGATGTTGCCCAGCAAGAGTTGCAGCATGGCTGTCGCCCGGACATTTTGGGCGCCGTAAGTGTGCTGGGTGATGCCCATGGCGTAAATCAAGTTGCCGGCCTTATCGGGCCTGCCGGTGGAACAGTACAGATCGCATACTTTCTTGTATGTGTCTTCAGGTGTGCCGGTAATTTTACAGACCGTCTTAATGTCGTAACGAGAGAGGTGTTTTTTAAGAATCTGAAACACGCAAAACGGGTCCTGCAGGGTCGGGTCTTTTTTGATTGCGTCCCCGTCTTTCTGGTACTGCCAGCTCTGATTATCGTATGAAAACTTGCCGTCTTTCTCCGTCAATCCGCTAAAGGCGCCGTCATTCAGGGCATAGTCCGGGTTGACCAGGTAGGAGGCGTTGGTATAATTAACCACATAGTCATGGAAATAGAGGTTATTTTCAATGGCGTAATTCATGATACCGTAAAGGAAAGCAATATCAGTCCCGGGGCGGTGCCGGGCATAAATGTCCGCCTTGGCTGCCGTCTTGGTAAACCTTGGATCGACAACAATCACTTTAGCGCCTCTTTGCGCCACGGCAATACCCAGATGCCGCATGACCTGCGGGTGGGTTTCCGCGGAATTGGCGCCGATAAATAAAAATACGTCAGTATTCTTATAATCGGTGAAACTGTTGGTCATAACTCCCCTGCCAAATGATTGGGCCAGGCCGGTTACAGTGGAGGAGTGACACAGCCGGGCGTGGTGGTCAAAATTAATAACCCCCAGGGAACGCATCATTTTTTGGAAGAGATAGTTTTCCTCATTGTCGCAAGATGCGCTGCCGATGTGGGCGATGGCTTGAGTGCGGTTAACCGTGACACCTTTATCGTCCTTTTCTTCAAAAGTTGCATCCCGGGTTTGCTTCACTCTCTTTGCAATTTCAGTGAGAGCCCAGTCCCAGTCTTTCTTTTCCCACTTGGTGCTGTTCGGGGCGCGGTACAGTACTTCCGTTATCCTGCGGTCATTAAGAGTCCGCTTGTGTTTCTTGTCCACAATGGTGTTGGCGTCGCCGAGGGCAATACCCTTGCAGCACATGGAACCTTCGTTGTTGGGGTTGTCCGGGTCACCTTCGATATAGATTATCCTGTCTTCTTCGGAATGGACTATAAGTCCGCAGCCGACTCCACAAAAGGCGCAAACGGAAGCGGTTTCTTTTGTCTTTTTAATTTTAAGGGGACCTGCTTCAAAAGTGGGCAGCTTGTCTTCCGTGGTGCCGGCAAAAGCAGGTATTGCGTTTGCCCCTTCCAGTAAAGCTGTACTACCGGCGCCCACACCTAGAAATTTCAAAAAATCGCGACGACTAATTTTTTGCTTCACAAATC
>MVQK01000210.1 GCA_002067515.1 Pelotomaculum sp. PtaB.Bin013
AATTCCGGGCTAATGTAACTTGCCGCTCAGTGTTTGTTGCAGCCCCGCTGCCAAGCGGGATCACCATGGCCCCTAGTTTCATGATCCCTTCAGTGGAAGTAAATCCAGGGATGAATAACGCGTAGGTGAGAGAGACCTGCACCCGGTCCTCTGCGGTTATCCCTTGAGCATTTAGCCTCCTGGCCCATAGATTACCGAGTACGTCCCAATCATGCTTGCTTTGAAAAAATGGTTTAGGCATGCCGGTTGTTCCCGTACTGCTTTGAATGCGGCAAGCAGGTAAATCTCCCTGAAAAGTGCCAAACGGGGGATTGTCTTTTAAATCTTTTTCTATTTCCGCTTTATTGATCACAGGCAACTTGCCTATATCTTCGATTCCCCGGATATCATCAGGATGTAATCCTATTTTCTCCCAACGATTCCGGTAAAAAGGAACATGCTCCCAACAATGTTTAACTAACCTGCGTAAACCCTGGCTCTGGATCTCCCTAATTGCCTCATAATCTCCCCGTTCAATAAGCTGACTCTCCGGTGGAGCGGAATATTGCAACTTTGTTAATAGGTGTTTATCCATATTTTAATCAATGGGTATAACCAAAATATTTTTAGTTATACCCATTATCTTTCTCCCCTTTCATTTTGATATTATATTTCCCAATTCAAGTCAAAAGGTATTATTTAAGCCCTAAACATTTAATAAATATCTTTCGCTTTAGTCCAATTAGCAAGTCCATAGTCATTCCATTTAGCAATAATCTGCTCATATGCCTCCCGGTCTGGAAGAACTGGAATGCTAGTTGGCCGACGGTTTTCGGACGCTATTTTTTTGGTAGCATCAATTACCATCTTACCGCAATAAGTGAACTCAGTATATCCTGAAACCGGGTCTACATCTGTTCGACCGGAACCTGCCGGGTTCAAAGGATAAACTCCAACTTTCGGTAAAAGTATTACATCCTCAGCCGGGTCCATTCTCGTAGCAATGGCCCAGTCAACTTCCTCCGTGTTGAAAATATCAATATCTTCATCAACAACCACGACGTAATTAGCAGCCGCAAATCCTTGTCCTGTAGAAATGGCCTGGAGACCAGCCTGCTTACCCCAACCTGGATAATGCTTATTAACTTGAACTATCACTTTATAGCCGCGAGATTTATGCGGCGCCCAGAATTCGCGAAAACCTACCACTGTCTTTTTTAATGTGTTGTAGTTATTGGCCTGAATAACAGGCATCCTAATCATTTCCCCCTCGTTGTTGGGGTGGCCTAAAATGCACGATTGGTAAATTGGCTCGCGCCGAGTCGTTATTGCTGTTACATGGAACTGGGGCAACATCATCGGTTCTTCATAATAACCCATCCATTCAGCAAACGTGCCCTCAATTCTTGCATTTTCAGGTTGTATATCTAATTCTCCCTCTATGATAATTTCAGCAGTAGCCGGAACTAATAAATCTACAGTTTTCCCTTTGACCATTTCCACCGGTTCACCTCTAAGGCCACCTGCAAATTCAAATTCATCATCGAGGAATGAACCCATTTTAGTTGTAGAACAAATATTAATCACCGGGTCTACTCCTAAAGCAATAGCTAGCGGAATCGTTTTCATTCCTTTGGCACGAGCCCTGGCAACGTGAATTCCAATATCCTGAGTAGCGCAACACATAACGCCGGTAGTATTTTTGTCATGGATCATCACCCGGTACATACCAGTGTTTTGTTTATAACCTTGGGAAATTGGATCCTTAGTAATAATATTGGTTAGTGTAATATAAGGACCGCCATCTAACGGACTCCATTTAAACACAGGAAGCTTATACAGATCTACATCAGCACCGGTAATCACAACCTCCTGGCAGGGAGCAGCTTTAACTATAGTTGGTTTCAGCCATTGGCTTTTATCTTCAAGAAGCTCTGCAATACGGTTCCGGATAGCTAAAAAGTTTTCTCTAAAAGTTCCCTTGGGCTCTAAACCTAAGCCCATACAATTGCGTTCTAAAGTACCATGCGTATTCATGAGTACCGGTATGTCGTAACCTTTTATTTTGAAAAACAGCGCTGGTCCCTGGCGATCTGCCAACTCCCACATCAAAGAAGATATTTCGTAACCGCTTTCCAATTCCACAGAAGACCGTACTAATTCTCCTCTTTCCTCAAGCTTACTCATAAATTCACGTAAATCTTTATAAGCCATTTTTTAAAACCTCCTACGTTATGTTGTTATTTTTTTTACTATTTAGAATCTAAAGTGATCAGCTTAAAGTCATTCCCACCTCCTCAAAATCATTAATTCAACCAAACGGCCGGTTGGTTTACGACAATAAAAAATGCGCCGGTTACTCCTACCAGTCAAACATTAAAGCCAGTGGTACTTATTAAGGTCTGCTCTACTTTGTTCAACTTTACTGGTCGTGCCCCAACCAAACCTACTTCACCCCATCGACGCATTAGTTTATGCGGTAATCCAAGCTGGTCCATCACCCGTCCAACCAGGTGGTTAACCAAGTCGTCAATAGAATCCGGATGGTTGTAGAAAGCTGGCATAGGTGGAACCAGATATGCCCCCGCTCTGTTCACTGCAAGCATATTCTCAAGGTGAATAGCACTTAGTGGGGTTTCACGCGGGACCAAAATTATTTTCTTTCTTTCCTTTAGCATTACATCTGCTGCACGGATAATTAGGTTTTCAGCCAGACCATGGGCTATTGCCGACAATGTTTTCATGCTGCATGGTATCACAACCATGCCACTGCTTTGGAATGAACCACTGGCAATTGGTGCCCCTACATTACGCAGCTCATGGCAATAATGAGCTATTTTACGTACTGAGTCAACTGTATAATTTGTCTCCAACTCAATTGTTTTCTCTGCCCAGTTGCTTAATATAAGATGTGTTTCCACACCTGGACATTCGCGTAAAGCCTCAAGTAATCGAACACCATAAATTGCTCCGGTAGCACCCGTGATAGCAACAATAATTCGCTGAACATCCATGTCTTACGCCCTCCTATGTATTATCTTACAATCAGCCTTTCACATCAAAGCATTAAAGCGAGCATAGCTTTCATATTAAAATTTATTAAAAAACAGGGGCGGTTTATCGCTCCCAAGCTAAGGGAGATACTTGAGAAACGATGTTATTAATCGCCCCTCATCTTTTGGTTAAAGAGTTATTTTGATTACAACCAACCGGCCGTTTGGTTGGTTGGTTAATTGTACAACAATAGAATAATAAGAACAAGTTTATTTTTTTTACCAGTCAAATATCGGTACCCAGTGGGAATAAATTAAGGTTAAACAGTTCAAAGGCACTGTCGTAGCATACACGGACAAAAATCGAAAAGTAAGCGTCCAAACCAGCACCTGTACATTAAGAAAAATTTGGGATATTCTCATCTTTGAAAGGTTGGGGCAATGCGGCAGTCAGCCGGCAATGCATATATAGAGAACGATAGCTTGCACTAACTTATAAAGACAACTCGACCATAAATAATTACCATTGGCTATAAGTATTTTACCGGTTGAGAAATCTATCTTGACTAATATATTCTTATTATTATACGATTTAATCAAACTACCGGCCGTTTGGTTAAATTAACAATTTAAGAAGGGTAGATGACTTAAGCTGAGCACTTTAAATTCTAAATAGTAAATAACTAAATGTGATATTCAAAAGAATACAGGCAAGCCTAAGTTATGTATTTCGGCTAGACATGTAATACTAGTAAGGCAATCCAAAAAATAATAAGAGAAGATAATAGGTATTCGATATAATTTTTTAAAATAAATACTACTACAAGGAGTGGGGAGATTGCCATTGGATACAGAAAAAAATATGAATCAATCTACTTTAAGCCTAAATAAGCGGGATGAAATAATACGAGTCGCAGCTAAGCTTTTTCGAAGTTTAGGTTATATTGAAACTTCGATGAAAGATATTGCTGACAGAGTTAACATTTTAAAAGGTAGTTTGTACTATCATTTTAGCAGTAAAGAAGAATTGCTTAATGAGGTTGTAAATGAAGGAATTGACCGTCTTCTTGTTCTTGCTCAACAGGTATATAAACAATATGAACAAAGCCCTCGAGAAAGGTTAAAGCATTTGGTTGAAATTCATATATTACATTTAACAAGAAATAATGAGAACCTTGTGATTGCTACTAATCAAATTGACAAACTCAGCTTAGAACACCGAGAAAATTATATCTATAAGCGAAATCTTTATGAAAAGCTGCTGCGAGAAACTTTGGAGGAAGGAATTCGGGTTGATGAATTTTCTCCAGTTGACATTAAACTTACTGTTTTTGCGATATTAGGCACGTGTAATTGGATAATTCAATGGTACAAATATGATGGTCCTTATAGCGCAGAACATATAGCTGATTATTTCAGCAATCTTATTTGCGACCGTATGTTAGCTAATAAGCGTTAAAACCATGCGCCACAGTAAAATTGCGGCTATTCGACAAGTTAAACGCGCCGGTTTTTTGCTCGTTTTGACTAACTAAATTTTAACTGTATCCAAAAGATAAGAGGAGTGCTAAGCATGGATGTTTTAGAGGTAATAAATACGGATGTCCTGATTATCGGCGGTGGCGGTG
>MVQK01000211.1 GCA_002067515.1 Pelotomaculum sp. PtaB.Bin013
AACTCCCTTTTCAATAACTCCTCAAAACATACTCTTGCAGCATAGGCTCTACAAACCTGTATTTGCCACGACTTTCCTTTTTAATAACAGCACTGACTATAAGCTGATCAATTGCTCTTTTAATATCGTTAGGGTGTTTCTTTTCCATATAGATTGCATCCCCGACAGCCAGGCGGTGCAAAACCTCACGTACAATTGACTTTTTACCGACTTCGTCCAGTATTTCGTCAAAAACAGGAGTAAGTATAACCATCGCACGTTCGTAGGCGATCCTTACTATCTCCATAGTTAACTTCTTTTCACCGGCTTCTAACAATGTATAATACGCCTCATTGCTAATAAGCATTGTGTCTTGCGGATGCCCCCCGGACAGCCTGCCAATTTCTTTTAATGCATAATCACTACTTATCTTAACACCCTTTTCCTCAAACTTACGGCCGATATAAACTGTCCAGGATTCCTCTGAAATTCGGGGAATGGGGAGAACGGTGGCAAAGCGATAGAAAGCATGTTTCTTTCCACCGAAAAGCGACTGCATCATTCCCTCTTTTGAACCAAGAAAAAGGTATGACACATTCGTTTGCAGTTGAAAATAGGACCGCATTTTCTTATAAATATCCTGCCCCGCAACATGTCCGGCGTCTTGAAACTCGTCGAACACCATTAACATGCGCTTATTATCTTTAGAAGCAAGAACATCCGGCAGGTTGAGAGCATATTCCAGAAGCGTTTCGTCATCCATTTCCCTCTTTGGAAAACCGAGGTTTAGCTCCAAATCCTCCACCTTGACTGCAATCTTGGCGGCGCCGGCAAGTAATCTCGCTCGATCCCATACGGCATTTAACGTTTTTCTTACTCCAGTTCTGTTTTCAAGACAACTATTTATAATAGCTTCAGCAATGCTTCTATTATTTGATGTACGAAAGAAGTCAACAGAAGCCACGTAAAACCCTTTTTTCTTCAACCGGCGCGATACCTCGTTTGCAACGGAGGTTTTTCCAATCCTGCGTGGCCCCGCAAGCATTATACTCTGACCTTCGGACAACCTGGTTTCAAGAGACATGATAAAATCTTTCCTGCCTACAAGCTCACTTTCAGGCACCGGCCCACCGAGCGGGAACAGCATAAAACCACCCCTATAAACATAATCGTTTAAACCCGGCTACAGGTTGATTGCAAATTTTATCATATCCGCAATGTAATCTTGCAACTCATTCTCCATATCCGGCCAAATGGGCAGGCTGAGCACTTCGGTGGCAGCTTGCTCCACTTTGCTTAAAATAAGGCGATTCCCCCGATAAACCGGTAGCTTGTGCAAAGGCACCGGGTAATGAACTCTTGTTTCAATACCCTGCCCCGCGAGATATTTTTGCACGCTGTCACGTTTTCCGTCTGATATCCTTACAGTATACTGGTGATATACATGTTTTGCGCAAGGCGCTTCATATGGAGTTGTTATTCCAGGAATATCGTCAAGTAAATCGTTATACCGCCTGGCAACCTGCCTGCGTTTTTCGTTCGATCTTTCGAGCTCAGGCAGCTTTACCCGCAAAACAGCCGCTTGGATTTCATCCAAACGCGAATTATAGCCGATCACTTCGTGGTAATATCTTTTTGTTGAACCATGTGCCCGCAGCATTCTGGCTGTTTCAGCCATATGGTCGTCATTGGTTGCGATAAGGCCGCCATCTCCGAACGCGCCAAGAACTTTAGAGGGGAAAAACGAGTAACACCCGGCATTACCGGCAGCGCCCAATTTTTTACCTTTAAATTCCGCGCCGAAGGCTTGGGCCACGTCTTCTACAACAACTAGTCGGTATTTTTCCGCCTGCGCGAGAATTGCCTTCATATCCGCGGCATGACCGTACAAATGCACCGGCAGGACCGCCTTGGTGCGTGTTGTGACAGCGTTTTCTATTAAACCGGGATCAAGATTAAATGTTTTAGGATCAATATCAATAAAAACCGGAATGGCGCCCACCCGGCTAATCGACTCCGCAGTGGCAAAAAAAGTGAACGGAGTGGTGATTACCTCATCCCCCGGACCGATCCCCGCGGCGCGCAAACTAATAACCAAAGCGTCGGTTCCCGAGTTAACCCCGACAGCATGTTTAACTCCCAGGTAATTAGCCGCTTCTTGCTCAAAAGCTTTAACATTAGGCCCCAAGATAAACTGTCCGGAAAGAACAACCTCTTGGATGGCCTTATTTATTTTGTCCCACAGCAACTTAACTTCAGGCGAAAGGTCAAGCATTTGTATTTTTTTCACTTGATAATCACCGGAATTAATTTTTAGCTCTGGTTCAAACTTCACATGCTCTTCTTTCAATAACATGGCTGTAACAATTTATTAATTTTGCCGTACAGTTGGCGGTGGATAGATTTTCGGCGTTATTCCTCGCGTTACGGCTCATTTTTTCGTAAAGATCATCGTTTTTAAGAAGAAGGGTTATTTTTTCAATAAATTGCAACGGTTCCAACTCCGTTAAAAACCCGTCGATTCCATCATCCACCATCTCAGAAACCCCAAAAGCGGCTACAGCTACCACCGGAAGCCCGGCGGCTTTGGCTTCGCCGATAACAATTCCCTGGGTTTCAGTAACTGAGGAAAACACAAAAATATCAGCCCCGGCGTAGCAATTCACCACATCGGAAGGTGGCAGAACCCCGGTGAATGTTACCTGTCCCGCAATCCCCAGCTCTTTTGCTTTATTTTTCAACTCCTCTTCCTCAGGGCCGCCCCCAACCAGCACAAGCCTGGTATTTTTCATTTCCCGGTTAATTCTTGCGAAGCATTCCATTAGAAAATTGATATTTTTTTCTTGCCCCAACCTTCCCACGAATAAAAGTACTTTCTCACCCTCGGGTAAGCCGAACCGGCACCTCAGCCAGTCCCGATCGCCACTCTGATAATTCATCACTTTGATTCCGGTCGGCACTACGCGAATTGACGCTTTTACGCCTATTTCATGCAAATACTTTTCAACTGCGGCTGTAGGGACAATAACAAGGTCGCAATGGTTGCAAAAGCCCCTGCTTATTCTCTGCGCCAAATCTTTCGTTAAAGATTGCGCAAACGGTACGTAATGCACGTATTGATCATATAAAGTGTGAAAAGTAAAAACCAGTGGTATGCCCAGCCTTCTGGCATACCGGGCGCCGAGACGCCCTAACAGGAAAGGGGAGTGAACATGAATCAAATCAAGGTTAAGCTTCTTTATGGTAGGTCTTAATCTGATTGAAAAAGGCATCGCTAAAGTGAAGTCGCGGTTGGTCGGCGACGGTATTGACGAAAACCGGAACACCCTGTTTTCCTTGCGGCAGTCACGGTAACTGGGCGCAAAAATAAAAACTTCGTGCCCGTTGCTGGTCAGCTCTTCACTAAATGTTTGAATTGAACGGACTACTCCACTGGTATATGGTAGATAACTGTCGGTAAAAATACCGATTTTCAATTGACCGGACCTCCCGGTAAAGAAGTTATGCGACTTTCGTCATTACAGTTATTATGAACAATATAACATGTAACATGCAAGATTCTAACACAATCCCCAGTAAATAGCAAGGGCACCCGTTTGATTCCTTTCATAGTACGGTGTGCCCGGCATACTTTTTATTTACCTCTACAAAGCTCGCATAAATTCAGGTCTGAGCAGCTCCGGATGCGCCAACGCTCTTTGGATGAGGGCAAGGAGCTTCTCCCTGTCCTGGTTTAGCACACCTTTCAGCGGCAGGTAATTTGAAGCGTGATTGCTCCTGAACACACAGTTGGTCAGTGTCATATTTTCCAACATAACTCTTAGCTCTTGAAGGGTTTGCTCAGGTGTAAGCAGTTTGAACTCGCCCTTTTTCACTTTTCTGTCCATAAATGAATTTTCCGGAATCAACATGGTAAGCGCCGACAAATAAGCCGGGTTGATGGCGCTTGCGGCCTTGGCGGTTGCGATAGCGTGTTCTTCGGACAATTCCGGACCGCCCACCCCGATAATAACGGTAACTGACAGCGGCAACCCGGCTTCCTGGGCTTTACGGCCGCCGTCAATTATCTCGGCGACGGTCGATCCCTTGTGAATCATTTTAAGAATGCGGTCGTCGCCGCTTTCCAGGCCCAAGTAAGCGAGAGTGATACCCGCTTCACTCAGTTTCTTTAAATCCTCCGGCTTTTTGCTCAGAAAATCACTTGCCCTGGCGTAGATGCCCACTCTCTCCAGATAAGGAAAGTCATGATACAGTTTCTCCAGCACTTTTAAAAGCAGTCCGGTTTCCGCCACCATGGCGTTTCCATCAGCTAAAAAGACTCTGGTGATATTATGATAGTATACTTTAGCCGCATTGATATCAGCTTCGATTTCTTCCCATGTTTTAACCCTGAATCTCTTGCCTTTGTACGATACACAGAAACTGCAAGCGTTATGTGAGCAGCCCAGGGTAACCTGGAAGATCAGGCTGGCGGCTTCGCTAGGTGGCCGGTAGACAGGCGGAACAAGATAATAACCCATCTTTTTACCCCTTTCTTAATTCCAAAATATAGCCCTTCTTAATACTAATATAACAAATATACATTATTGTTACTATTCCGGTATTCAAAATTCA
>MVQK01000212.1 GCA_002067515.1 Pelotomaculum sp. PtaB.Bin013
GACAAATCCAGTCAACTTGTAATCCTCATATTGCGCAACCCCTTCGGTAAACCAGCGCGGGTAGTTTCCCCCGGTCAGGTAATCCACCATCAAGTGGGTAAGTTCATGGGCCATTGGTCCGGAAGAAATAAATTTATCTTTAACCTGTCCTTCATCAACATCACCAGCCCATACCTCAGGGGAAAGCACCCTGATTGTGCCGGCCCAATAAACACCCATCGCGCTTTCTTTCGCTTCCCAGCCAAAACTTTTATTTAATTCCTCTTTAGAGGAATAAATAATCACCGGGATCTTGCCACGGGTGGAGTAGCAAAAGTCAGCCCTTACCGGCCGGTAAAACTGTTCCGCCACTTCAAGGACCATTTCTGCTTCTGCGCGTTTATCCGGCAAAAACCGGACACAAAAATGCTCCGAGGAAATTTTATTCATCCCCCACGTCCCCATGACCGTATGGACCTTCATCAGTTCCCTAATTGCCCCATAACCATAGAATCTAACGCCGGCCGGGAGCTTAAGGAACATTGCCGTCACTATAATAAATACAGTTGTAAACAAACCCAATACTATTTTCATAGTTTATCCTCTATTTCTCTCACCGCCGGTCTTAATAACGGCATTCAGCAATTAATTAAATTATCTTAATTAACTAATTAATTATAAAGCCCGAACGAGAGCCTTCCAAGAGGAAATACCTGGGGTGACAAACAAAAAGACGGGAAAATACTTTTTTAGTCGCATTGATTTCCCGCCGGTTTAAGTCCATAAAAATTTATTGTTTTTGATCTGCCAGCGCCTTCCATTCATCAATAGCCTGCTTGGCATGTTCAACATCCGGTCCTTGCTTGGCCACGGCTATATATTTCTCCAGTTCCTGAATACCCGCCGTATAATCTTTTTTCCCTTGACCGAGAATATAGCCATACAACAGGTGGGCTTCCCCGTTGCCGGGATCATTCTTAATTATCTCGTTAAGCTGGTCTATAGCCTGGTCATATTTGTTGCTAAAATAATAAATAACAGCCATTTCATAACGGGCCGCGCCGTTATTTGGCTCAACGGAAAGAACCTGTTCATAAGTTTTAATGGCTTGATCCGGCTTACCCAAACGGTAATATGCCTCACCCAGCTCCATCAAAACAGCCGTATCACGCGGGTTCTCTTTAGCCCTGGTTTCAAGGCTGTTCAGCCTGTCTTGCACAGTTTGTCCGGCCTGCCCCGCACTTGGCGACCCGTTGCCGCCCGGCTGCTTTTGAAATAGTCCCGCCAGCGGAACAACCAGTCCAATACCAATTAAAACGGTTATCACTATAAACACAAATTTTTGAAATTTATTTTTTTTGACAGATCTATATATGGACAAAGTTTCTTCACCCCAAACAATTTTAAACATCAACATGTATTATAACATTACATCACATGTTGACAAGTATTTTTCATTAATGTAAAGAACAAATTAGCCCTATGTGACCTTTGGGCATATAGATAGCGCGACTCCGACTCATGTCCGGCCCTTCGCAATAAATAAGCCGCCCGGCTCTGTGTCCGCGCGGCTAAATAGTTATGTTACTGTAAAAAGTTGACCGGATTGCGCTGCTGCCCGTCTACTATTACTTCAAAGTGCAAGTGCGGCCCGGTGGAATTACCCGTGGATCCAACCAGCCCGATTAGCTCCCCCCGGTCGACCGATTGACCGACTGCAACACTGATGGTCGAAAGGTGCGCGTATCTGGTTGCCACGCCGCCGCCGTGGGATACTACCACTGCTTTGCCGTAGCCGCCGTCCCAACCGGCGGATATCACCGTACCTCCCGCGGCAGCCGCGACCGAGTCGCCGTAGTCCGCGCCAATGTCTATTCCTTCATGCATCGCGCCGCCGCGCATGCCGAACGGTGACACAATACCGCCCCCGCAAGGCCAACTCACACGCGCCGAACCACCACGGGAAGCGAGCAACGTCTGAGATCCTCTAACCACAATTTCATTGGATGGCTGACTAATAATATTTTGTTGGCAGATTTTCCTGTCAGTTTCCAAGCCGTTCTCTCTGGTAATGAGATAGGTGGCTATTCTTTGTCCGGGCACACCGCTTTTGACAACTTTCTTTTCACCTGACAACAAACTGTCGTCCATCTCTTCTTCTACCTGATATGGTATTTCTTCCTCGACAGTTTCCTGCCGGGTCGCCACAACTGTGAGCAGCGGCACCTCCTTGCTGAGTTTCAACACTTGTCCGATACTCAGTTCAGAGATATCCACGCCCGGGTTGGTCGCCTGCAGCTGTTCGGGGAAAATATCGAACTTCGCGGAAATGTCCCACGCAGTATCCCCGTCTTTTACCATATACTGCTGAATTTGACTTGTCCCTAACAAGACCACGTCTTTAGCGGCCTCAAATTCAAGCAGATCACTCGTGCAGACAGGTTTTTCCACCAGTTCGACTTTTTCCTTAAAACCTACTTGTTCATCTGGTCCAGCGGGATAAACCGACTTAAGCCAATCAAGAAGCTTTCGCGCATCGTCTATTTTTTTCAGGCATAATTTAGTTTCTCCATTAATCACAATAGCAACGCCTTTGAGATTGAATGACAATGTCTTGTTTAAAATGTCCTTTAAAGCTTCGCGGTCTAAAATTTCTCCTTCCTTTACCCGTATTCCGTTATAAGAAACTTTTTCACCAATCATTAATGATGCGCCGGCCTGGTCGGATTTTAGCCTGACCAGCTCGTTAAGCGCTTCCTTCGCGTCACTTTTGTCAGCAACAACAGCTACCACCTTTCCGTCAACAGCCACCGCGCAGGCGTTCTCTCCCAAAAGCGCGTAAGCCGCAAAAGCGAGAATAAAATACAACGCAACGCCCATCCCTATGCGGCAGGCAACTGACTGATTGGAAAGCCACCGTTTAAAACCGTTAATAGACTCCCCCAACTCTGGAAGGCGCCGCAGTCCTCCAATAAATCGCGGCAAATCATTCAACTCCTTTCAGCATAAATTTATTTGTAATTGAAAAATATCCAGTTGTTAATGCAGAACAATATACCCTAAAATAGGAAAAAGCAGAAATATTGTAACATATACTATTAAGTCCGTAAACCAATAAATAAAATAGAAAACCGCTCAATTACAGCTGCAGGATGAGAATTCTGAAAATATTCCACATTATTGGCAATCGATTGCGCTATCATGACTCTACGGATATTTCCGACTCCCTTGTTTTTAAATAGATCGCACACTCCAAGCGTTTTCGCGCCAATACACAACCCTGTTTGTGCGGTCTAAAAATAGATCCGTTCAGTGCCTCAGCGTTAGCGTGACAGCCGCCGCTGCAGTAAAATTTGGCCCAACAACCGGCACAGCCTTCTTTACTATAGAGATGAGCGTTCCGAAATAATTCCATTATTTCCGTCTTGATTATCCCTTGAAAGACGTTGCCGATCAGGTATTCCGGCCGGCCGGCAAACTGGTGGCAGGGATAAAGCTCTCCGCCCGGCGTAACGGCCAAATACTCGTGTCCCGCGCCACAGCCCGACAGACGTTTAGGAAGGCAGGGGCCGCCGTCGAGGTCTATATTAAAGTGAAAAAAGTCAACCGGTCTGCCGGCCTGTTTCAGGTCAAGCAATTCCCGCGTCAGCCGCTCATATTCGGAAAGAATAAAAGGGATATCCTCATCACGGATGGCATAATCCGCTTCCGGCGGCGCCACAACAGGCTCAACTGAAATCCGGTTAAAACCCAAGCCGGCAAGATGCAGCACATCCGCGCAAAAATCAAGATTGTGCCGGGTGTACGTGCCCCGGATATAGTAATTCAACCCGTCCCGCGAATTCACAAAATTTTTTATGTGGGACAGAACAACGTCATAAGAGCCGCCGCCCCCCCGCGCCTGGCGCATGGCATCGTGGATTTCCCGCCTCCCGTCCAGGCTCAAAACAACGCTAATTTGATTTTCGTTAAGGAATCGGGTGACATCGTCGTTTAGTAGAACGGCGTTGGTTGTCAAGGTAAATTTAAACTCCTTGCCCCTCTCCCCGCCCCGCTTGTGGCCATAATGAACAAGCTCAGTCAAAACCCCAAAATTCAGGAGCGGTTCTCCACCAAAAAAATCAATTTCCAGGTGTTTCCTCCCGGCTGACTTTTCAATTAAAAAGTCGATTGCAGCCCGGCCCACCCGTTCCGGCATAAGTTCATCAGCACCGCCAAAATTACCCTGCCCGGCAAAACAATAACGGCAACGCAGGTTGCAAGCGTGAGCCAGGTGCAGGCACAGCGACTTGATTACACCGCCGGGCGGCGGCTCGTATCCCTGGGCAAAAGGGTCCGGACTATATAATAAGTTGTCTTGTTCCAGTTGGCGGATTTCCTCAATTGCTTCGGCAACCTCTTCGCTAGGATAAAAACGCCGGTTTTTCTCTAAAAGTTCCGCACCGGACATCCGCCGGTAATCGTCAAGCAATTCCCAGACCAAGTCGTCAACAACGTGCACCGCTCCACTGTTCACGTCAACAACAATTTTTGCATCGTCAAATATAAATTTATGCAGCAAGAATTAACCCCCAATCCTACCTTTGGGCGTACA
The DNA here is from genome assembly GCA_002067515.1 of Pelotomaculum sp. PtaB.Bin013. Taxonomy (GTDB): domain Bacteria; phylum Bacillota; class Desulfotomaculia; order Desulfotomaculales; family Pelotomaculaceae; genus Pelotomaculum_D; species Pelotomaculum_D isophthalicicum. Next base: position 4,574 of record MVQK01000212.1, read on the forward strand.
ACGCGGC
>MVQK01000213.1 GCA_002067515.1 Pelotomaculum sp. PtaB.Bin013
ACAGCCGCTACATTCTGATTCATCAAACCGCTGCCGCCGTCATCCACCCGGAGAGCCATTCTTCCACCCCCTACTGCTCTTCTTCCCATCGCCGGGGATCAAGAATCCGGTCCACCACTTCATCCACGATCCGGTCCAGGCCGTCCCGGACACTCTTCACCGACTCGCTGACACCATGCTCACACTTAATGTCCTCAATAGCCCGGTCCAGATCAAGCAACGCCCGGCCCAGCCGCTCGATCTCCGTTTCATTCAGACTGCCGTCCTCCATGCGCGACAGGGCCTGTAATTTTAAGGCATCCTTAATTATCTCCACCAGAGCGATAACCAGGCCCAGTAAACCTTGCTTTAAATTATCCTCGCTGATTTCCAGAGCCAAAGCGGCACCTCTATTCAGTAGTCAGTAGTCAGGAGTCAGTAGTCAGAATATTTTAAGACAAAAAATGCTCTCTATGCCTCCTGTATCCCAAACACTGAATTCTACCTTTTTTCGAATGCTTAAACCTAATCATGACGATACCATTCCGGCTAATTATTTCCAGGTTCCCGAACAGCGGTCGGCTGCCGGAATTAACAATTGATCCAGAATCGCCGCCGGTTTCAAATATGTTCACGAACCACTCTCCTGCCGCAGGCAGCGGGAAGACAGAACTCCTGACTCCTGACTCCTGCTGCTACCTGCCTTCAGAACGCTCGAACCTAATCATGACGATGCCATTCCGGCAGGTTACTTCCGGGTTACCGTAAACCGGCCGGCTGCCGGGATCAACAATTAACACCAGTTCACTTTCGGTTTCAAATATGTCCACAAGGGGTTCACCGGCCACAGGCGGCAGGAAGACAGGATTAAGCCACCAGTGGTTGTATATCTTCTCGCCCGTGCTTATGTCTGCCCGGCAGGGGGCAAATTCAACCGCCGGTTCACCCAGGATGGCCTCGGCGGCGGGATTAAGCGCCTGGCGAATGGCAAGTAAAACCTCCATCTCGCTATCCAGGCCGGCTGCCGCTGACATTCCGGCGATGTCCGCATGACCGCGGCAGTATAGATGCCACCAGACAGCCCGGCTCCGGCTGTCCAGGGCGGCTAATAGCCGCTTCATTTTACTTCATCTAATTGCAATGCAAGCTCCCTCCTCCCGCGCTATACCGGCAAGGACGAGTGGGCATCCAGGCGTTTTTTCGCCTTGGCCGAAATCCACCCGCACCACGGGCACCCCTCTGACAGGAGTTCCTCTTTGGACACCCGCTTTTCACATTGCGGACAGCTTTCCCTCTCCATCTGCGCGTCTTTCCAGGCTACGGTCTCAATATTGGTGCCGGAGGGAAATTCCAGGCCATACCGGGCCGCTGTTTCGAAGGAGGCTAGCGCCGCCCTGATTTTTAAGCCAAGCAATTCCACCCCTGCCACCGACACCAAAATATCGGCATTGATTACCAGGCCTTTGTCGAGCAGGCGGTCTACCAGCGCAGCCAGCGAATCTCCATCACGCTGTTTTTTTGGTTGCAACCCGGCAGTCATCTAAAATTTTCACCTTCTTTGTTTCTTTAGGCTTAACTTGAACCATCCGGTGTCGCCCGCAGCCCGATTTCCGCCAGAGCTTGCCTGAAATGCCTGTGGCAAATCTGTATGCCGGGAGCCCCCTGTGGCGACGAATCATTTCCGGCCAGGTATTCCCGTACCGCAGCGAGGGCCGCCCTGCTGCACAGGTGCCGGATATCCGCGCCGGAGAAACCTTCAGTTTCAACGGCCAGACCGTCTAGATCCACATCTTCCGCGACAGGCTTTTTCCTGGTGTGTACGTCCAGAATTTGCCGGCGGGAAGCCTGCGCGGGCAGTTCCATGCGTAGTTGCAAATCAAACCGTCCCGGGCGCAACAGGGCCGGATCGATTAGATCAAGCCGGTTGGTCGCCCCCAGCACCACTACCCGCCGTAAATCCTCAATACCGTCCATTTCGGTCAATAACTGGCTCAAAACCCGTTCAGAGGCAACCGAACCACTCATTCCCCGGGCAGCGACCAGGGCGTCAATCTCATCAAAAAAAATAATGCATGGGGCCGCTTGGCGAGCCTTATGGAAAACCTCCCGCACGGCTTTTTCCGACTCACCCACCCACTTGGACAGTAAAGCCGGGCCTTTAATCGAGATAAAGTTGGCGTTAGCTTCATTGGCAACCGCCCGGGCCAGCAATGTTTTACCCGTACCGGGCGGACCGTACAAAAGAATTCCCCGCGGCGCCTGAGCACCGGCCTGGTCAAAAAGCTCCGTGTATTTCAAAGGCCATTCAATGGTTTCCCGCAAGTGCTGTTTGACCCCGTCCAATCCACCTACATCCTCCCAATTGGCGCCGGGCACTTCTACCAGAAACTCCCTGGTAGCCGACGGCTCCACTTCCTCCAGCGCCTGCAGGAAATCCTGCATGGATACATGCAGTCGGGCCAGCAGTTCCGGGGATAAACCTTCCGGGTCCATGTAGGGCAGGATTCTTCTCAAACGGTGCATTGCCGCCTCCCGGCAAAGGGCCAGCAAGTCCGCCCCAACGAACCCGCCGGTTAACCCGGCTATCCGCTCCAGGTCCACATCACCGGCCAAGGGCATGCCCCGGGTATGGATTTGCAAGATCTCCAGCCGGCCCTTCTGGTCAGGCACACCAATAATTATTTCCCGGTCGAACCGGCCGGGGCGGCGTAAGGCCGGATCAAGGGAATCCGGTATATTGGTGGCTCCGATGACGATCACTTGTCCGCGTGAAGCCAGGCCGTCCATCAGCGCAAGCAACTGGGCCACCACTCTTTTCTCAACTTCACCGGTAACTTCAGCCCGTTTGGGCGCAATAGCGTCAATTTCGTCCAGAAAAATAATGCTGTTGCCCTTTTTAGCGGCCTTGTCAAAGATCTCCCGTAATTTAGCCTCGCTTTCACCATAATACTTATGGATTATCTCCGGACCATTAACGGACAAAAAGTATGCGTTAGCTTCGCCGGCCACCGCCCGGGCGATTAATGTTTTGCCGGTGCCCGGCGGCCCGCACAGCAGCACACCCTTGGGCGGTTCAATGCCCAGGTGTTGGAAGACAGCCGGGTACTTAAGCGGCAGTTCGATCATCTCCCGGATCCTGGACAGTTCCTTGCCCATCCCGCCGATGTCTTCATAGGTTACTTGACCGGCCTTCTTTAGCCCTGCCACTTTTGTTTGCAGCAATTCCACCACAGTGTCTTTTTTAAGCAGCACAAATCCATCAGGCACGGTTTCCTCAATCATGAATTCCTGGTTCCGCAAGCCTAGCACCGAAATGCGAACTTTATCCCCTTTAACCAATGGTATTCCTTGCAGCGAACGGCTAATGAACGCTTCGTCCAACTGCAGGTTAGATTCCGCGCCGATAGGGGTCAAGACAATTTTTTGGGCGGACCGGCCATTGACAGCGCTGACCTGAACCATCTCACCCAGCGACACTCCGGCGTTTTCCCTGATAATGCCGTCAATCTGCAGCAACTTGCCGCCTCTGTACTCGGCGTAAGCCGGCATAACCCGGGCAGCTGTCCGGCACCCGGAGCCAATAGCAATCAGATCCCCGACGCCCAGACCCAGCTCCTGGATGTCTGCGGGATCCAAACGGGCGATCCCCCTGCCAACATCCTTGCCCATTGCCTTGGTAACTTTAAAGGTAATCTGTCCAGCCACTTTAATAACTTCACCTACCAGCTACTGTCTCCAGACTCTTGTCTCTTGTTTCTATCTCCTGTCTCTTGACTACTGATTATTGACTACTGACTACTATCCTGCACATCCACTAGCACTTCCAAGATACCATTGCGAATATATTTACGCATTGTGCCAGGATTTACTTTTTTAGGCATGGCTATGCACTTACTGAAGGAAACATCTCTCGTTTCAACAGTCATATTAAGTACATTTTCTTTTATATCAAGAGCCACTTCATCATCCGATGCTATCGACAGTTCCGCTACGACACGGATGAAACCGCCCTCATCAAAAACATCAATCACCGGCTCACGTTTTTTTAAGGGAGGCTGCCATTCGACTTCACTCGGTGCAACGTCACCGGGAGCCGGTCTCCTTCTTCCCGGCAGACCCGTTCTCAGAGTAAAGCCATAGCGGGCACCTGTTCCCTGCTGCCCGTGGAAGTCGCCTAATGTTCCAAACCTGTTAATTTCCGTCTTCCCTTCGGCGTCCATTTTTTGCACCAGTTCGACCAGTTCACCGATACCTCTCAAAACATTACCCAGAATACTGCTTTCGTCACCGTTTTTCACCAATTATCACCCTCAGGACGGCCGCTTTTGTCCGGCTTTTATGAGCGGCGCCTTTTTATAGATGGTTTATTATTTAACCGTAACCCACCTTTTTCAGATATATGCAATCCCTGGACTTCATGTGACTGTTAAGGATACGTTTTATGCATAATATGCTTAGCGTATGATGACAATAACGGTTAATAATTTCCATATTTCGCAAAACACTGGCTTGCAACAGATTAATAAGAAGAACAAATTCGCCGGCAACCTTTGGGTATACA
>MVQK01000214.1 GCA_002067515.1 Pelotomaculum sp. PtaB.Bin013
TGTTTTACCGTGATAACCCCGTACTCCTTTGACGGCCAGGGGAGCGCTGGCGAATACCATTATCAGCCAAGGCGATACAATCATGAATAAGACTAAACTCCAGGCATAAGAGAAAACAAACATTCCCGAGAGAAATTTTACCGCCTTGTCTTTACCCAAAATGATGGCCAAAGTGCGGCGTCCATTTTTTTTGTCCCCGTCAAGATCCCGTATATTATTTGACATTAAAATAGCGCCGATTAACACCGCGGTCGGCACCGAAATCAAGAGAATTTTGAGATCAACCGTACCGGCTTGAATAAAAAAGGATAACAAAATAATAACAGGACCCATAAATACACCGGCGACTAGTTCGCCGTAAGGCGTGTAAGCGATAGGCCAAGGTCCTCCGGAGTAGAGGTAACCCGTTAACATACAGGCGGCTCCAACTATTGCAACCAGCCAACTGCTATTGAAGCTAATAAATAAACCTAAAAAAACCGTAATTATCAAAAGGATAATAGCTGAGTAAAACACCGTCTTTGCTCCGATGCCATCCCTGACGATCGCTCCGCCGATGCCTACCGAATCCATAGTGTCCAGCCCGCGTTTAAAATCATAATACTCGTTGAAAATATTGGTGGCTCCCTGAATAAACAAACATGCGGCCAGCATTGCCAGAAAGATAGGATAATTTATTCGGCCGGATTTTGCTAACGCCAGTGAGGTACCGATCAAAACCGGAATAAAGGAAGCCGTAAGTGTATGCGGCCGCATAAGCCGCCACCAGACTTTCGAGCTATCCCCGCTCTTTCCGGGGGGTCTTAACAATTGCTTGCCCTTCTGGAAAGTCGTTTTCACCAACTCACCACCAGTTCATATTCTCTTATACCGTTAGATTGCTTCATTTTTACACAAGTTCATTTAATTTAATAACTTCAATCTGGCCGTCCAGCAATTCATCGAATTTTTGAGCGACAGCCTTAAAATGAGGGGTTTCAAAATGAATTCTAAAGGCTTCCTGGTCCGCATATTTTTCAAAAAGCACCATTTCAGCGGGTTTATCTATAGATACATGGGGTATGAACATTAAACATTCCTTTTCTTTATCCCTAACTTCCTTGGCCTGCTTAATGAGCTCTTCAGCCAGTAAAGCTTCCTTTCCCGGTTTGGCTTTTAATTTTGCCACTAATGTAATCACTTAAGAATCTTCCTTTACAAATATATAATAGCCTGACACATAATAATATGAAATTCGAAACAAACTATGGATTCCCGCAAACAACAATGCGTGAGTCAACGGCCAACATACCTTGTGGATAGGCAAATACAGGGTTTAAATCAATCTCTTTAATCCGGGGCTCTTTCTCCACAAGCCTGGAAACCTTAAGGATGATGCCGGTTAACGCGTTGATGTCGACCGGCGGGCGGCCGCGGTAGCCTTTTAAAACAGCGCTGCCTTTAATCGAATTAATCATATCTGTCGCATCCTTTTTCAGTAACGGAACCTGGCGGTAGGTGATATCATTAAACAACTCCACCAGGGTACCCCCCAAACCAAAAGCGACCACCTGACCAAACTGTGGATCAGTAGTCATGCCGACCAGTAATTCCACACCCGGTGAAGCCATCGGCTGAACCGTCACCTGAGATTCTGGATCAATCATACGGACTTTTTCCATAATACCGCGGTAAGCCAAGCGCACTGCTTCCTCATCTGCCAGCCCCAGGCGGACGCCGCCGGCATCAGTTTTATGTGTAACAGTCCGCGAGCGCACTTTGAGCGCCACCGGGAATCCGGTTTCTTTCGCAACCTGCACGGCTTCGTCCTCATCCGACGCCACCCGGCAGGAGTTTACAGGAATACCCGCCGCCTTAAGCAGCGCTCCCGCTTCGTCCTCAAACAGCAGATTCCGCCCTGACGCGACGGCGTGGTCAACAATCTCATTAATCGTCACGGTCATTACCACCTTTTCGCCGCATGCCGTAATGCACCAGCGCCGCCGCCGCCACAGCGATTTTTTCCGGCGCGGTGTAAAGAGGCACACCGGCATTTTGCATGAAATCCTGATCCGCCCGGCAACCCTGCCAGTTCCCCACGAAATTAACAATTAACGGTTTTTTATATTTCTTATGGGCATTGATCAGTTCAATTGCAGGAAGCTCCCAGGTTTTATGCAGGCAGTACACCGCGAGAAGCAAGTCAACGTTGTCGTCTGCCAGCATCGCCTCGGCCAGGCCGCCATAAGTCGGGCGGCTAAAGCCCAGGCCGGCCGCATCCAGCGGGTTTTTCAAGACAACCGGCGGGTTGTCGGAACCGATAATCTGCTTCACCCGGCTGACGGTTTCTTCATGTAAAGGTGGAATGACACACCCGGCCGGCGCCAGGTGGTCAATCATGACGACGCTCGGCCCGGCGGTGTGCGTAAGAATCCCCACCCGGTTACCTTCCGGCAGCGGCTGGAGCGCCAGAGCCTTACAGGCGGCGACCAACTCGGAAGCGCTGTTTACCGTAAAAACCCCGTGCTGATGTAAAATGTCCCGGTATAGTTGAAAGGACCCGGCCGAACTGCCCGTATGGGTTTGTGTGTAGTAGTCGGCTTCCGCCAGTCGCCCGGCTTTGTAAACCACCACCGGTTTTTTCCGGGCCACCCTGCCGGCGGTGCGAACGAACCGCCCGGCGTCGGCGGCGCCTTCAATAAACACCCCAATGACGGCAGTCGAATCATCGTTTTCCAGGTAATCGAGACAATCGGCGAAACCCAGGTTGGAACAGTTTCCCACTCCGATAAACTTGTTTATGCCTATCCCCTCGTCAATAGCCATGTGAATAGTAGTCAGCCCGATGCCCCCGCTCTGTGAAATTATTGATACTTTTCCGGCGGGTATCTTGAGCGGGTAAAAGGTGCTGTAGAAATTACCGTCGTTGTTAATCATTCCGAGAGTATTCGGGCCAATCATCGGCAGCCTGTATTTTTCAGCTGCCGCAATCAGGCATTTCTCGAGATCGTGCCCAACATCACCCGTCTCCCTGTAACCGCCGGCATTACATATAACTCCTTTCACGCCGGCGCGGCCACAGCTCTCCACAGCTTTTACCGTAGCGTACTGATTTAAGCAGATCACCGCCAAATCAACCGGCTCCGGCACATCCTCCAGACTTTTATAAACCTTGCATCCGAGCACCTGTTCATGACGTGGGTGGATCGGGTAAACCTTCCCGGTAAATCCACCATGCAAAATGCTTTCGAGAACATTGTAACCGACCCGGTCAGGGGTGTTGGTAACACCAAACACAGCCACCCGCTTTGGATAGAAAACAGGACGCAGGTCTACCGGCCCCGTGCCAGCCATGATACTCACCTCCCCGTAATAAAGAAAGTAATGTAATAAGTTACATATCCTAACTTAACTTAAATGTAATATTATTATATTATAATTAGTAAGCGTTTAACAGAAACACGCTCCGGAGGTGTCTTGTGTCTGGCAAAACAGCAAATTTAGAGGAAAAATCCAGCATAATAGTAAATCAAGAGGAAAAATCCGTTAATATCATCACCAAAACCATACGGTTATACTTTGCTAAAATGCGCTGCAATGAACGCTGTTATCATTTACATGCCGCTCATGTAAATTGGAAAGAGCTTGCCCTTTCATCTCTGGGTTGCATCTTAAGCACGGGTTTCATTACATTATTAAGCACTCATCATGGTGTGCCGCTGATGATTCCGTCTTTCGGGGCTTCTGTCATCGTGTTGTATACAGCTTGTCATTTTCCCATGGCCCAACCGCGCAACGTTGTTGGCGGGCATGTGATATCCGCGTTTTCCGGTGTTTCTGTATATCAGTTATTTGGCAACGACTGGTGGGCAATCACACTGGCAGTAGTTTTAGCTATGACCTTGATGACCCTGACCGGCACCCTCCACCCGCCTGGCGGCGCGACAGCCTTTGTCGCGGTTTATGGCGGGCAAAATTTCAGTTTTATCCTGGCGCCTGTGCTTATCGGATCGAGCATACTTATTTTAATTGCATTATTAATTAATAATATATCACCGGCAAGAAAATATCCTCAATATTGGTTATGAAATTGTTAACCCCGGACCTGGACAGACATTTTTGTCTGCCCGTGTCCGGGGTAAACATTGTTTCAGGTCAAATGTTCAGCAATTATTGGATAACGCCAATCGCTTTCCAATAAGGCAACGATACTAATATGGCAACAAAAACCGACACAGTATAGATTAAGCCGAATAAAGTAATATGATTCGGAGCCCACCCTTTATTCCCGGTCATACCTTCAGCCATTAAAATCCACGGCTGTTGATAACCTAACAGGAAGAAGTTGATGGCGGCCAGATAAGCCATGGATGCCACCAATGGGTGAATGTGAAAATCATTAAATACCGGGATTAGCACAACAGCTGTAAGCGCGGCAGTCGTAAAGCCCCATGGAACGTCGATAAAGCGGATGACGAATAGACCAAGAGTAAAAATAATCATAAAAGCCAGGGGACTATGCGCTAAATTAAGGATGGTCGGCCTAATGAGAGG